>DLVS01000005.1 GCA_003445095.1 Verrucomicrobiales bacterium | reverse complement strand
ATACCATGCCTTGGATTTTCCAAATGATCGGCGCGTGTTTGCCCACCACCTATTTCATCGAACTGTGTCGGGCCATCGTGCTCCGCGGCGCCGACCTGGCCGATTTCGGCCGCCATCTCGTGATTCTCGCGGCCATGGGAATCGGATTGTTCGTCCTGTGCGCGCTGAGATTTCGCCAGAAGGTGGGTTAGTTGAGACTGGAACAGATCATGGACCCGAGGCGTCCTGGCTAATTCCTCGAGAGCGGAGTCGCTGTCCTATTGTTGCCTATGGCTTCGTTGTCCTCGCCGACACGCGCTTATCCACCACTGCGGAAACCACCTCGGGTAATGCGATCACCTGAAACCGATTCGGCGTCTCAGGCTGGACCACGATAAAGTCGGTCTCTGTGGGATCGCCCGAGGGTGGGATCAATACGTAATCGGGATGCGCGATTCTCAACGTCCGCCCATCCGTGAGGTTCAAGAGCACCTCACTTTTGGCCGACTGTGCCACCAGCTCCTTGAGTGCCTGCTTTGTCACGAACGGAAAATCGGTTCCAAGAAGGACCCTGTCCATCGCCAAAAATATGCTGGGGAGAACTGACGTGCCGCCCATTTCAAGACACTCCGCAAGCTCTGCCTGGGATTCATCCGAGCGGGTTCGATTGGGATAGCACTATCGGAGCGATCCGGACGCTACAATCAACTTGCCAAAGCTACGTACCCGTCACCCAATCCAGCCAAGATCGCTATAGCCCAAAGACCAGGCCCCCGACACCGAGGCTTCTGCAAGCTGTTCTGGAATTCGAGGGTCAAGTTGTCGCCGTGCGAGATTTCTAAACCGCGGGAAAGCCGTAAGCCGATTATATGCTGCGATCACTACTACTGGCCATCGTCAGCGCTGTTTCGCGATTTCTCAGCCTCATCCTCAAGGCGCTGCTCGGACTGCGCGTCGATGGATTCGATCCGACATCCGGATGGCCGGGCACGATCTTCACGATCAAGGGCCGAGGGTTCTCCACCAGCCGCGATGGGAACGTCGTGTTCGTCGGTGGTGCCCGGGCCTTGATTTTGGAAGCCGAGGAATCGCGCCTGCTGGTGCTCGCCGGGGAGACGACGGTTACCGGTCCTGTGCGCGTCGAGGTTGGAGCTGACGTCGCCACCTCGGGGACGTTTACGGTGCTACCAACACCCGACCCTACGGACGTCACCAGAGCTGGCCCTCCTCGTTTCTTCCACGGGCCGCAACAAGGTACGCCGGCGACGAACGTGCAGAACCAGCCTGTACTCGTCATCCTGCTGTATCCGACGGATCACGATCCAGGCGGTCCCGCGGCCCGAGCCAGTGCTCGCGGGAACGAGATCACCAGCTTCGAGCAGGCGCGCACCTATTGGAATCAGGCGTCGTTCGGTTCCACCACTTGGGTGATGACTTATACCGATTGGGTCCCCCTGCCGAAGAATCGCCGCTCCTATTTCTGGGAACCGGGCGATGTAAACGATGCGCGCGCCAGCCTGCTCCGAACGACCTCACGTCCGCTCGTGCGCTCCGGGTCGAGCATCATTCATGGTAGCGGCACGGGATTCATTCCGATCGACCATCCGAATCCGCTCACGTGGAGCTTCCTGATCGGCGCTTCGACGGGCGGGTCGGTGGTCCTCGGGCTCGCGCGCGTGGGGAACCTGCTGTATGCCGGCACTGCCGCGGGAGGCTTCTTCATCTTCGACGTGACGAATCCAGGGTCCGCTGTCCTGCGGGGATCGGTGGCGATGCCATTTGGGTCGATCTGGGACATTCAGATCGTCGGCACCACGGCGGTCGTCGCCTTGGGCAACTCCGAGCTTGGACTCATCGATGTCACGAACCCGGCGGCACCGGCCGTCCTCAATCCCGGCATGATGAGCAGCGAGTGGACGACCACACTCAAGGCGGTCGGTAATCGCATCTATGCCGGTCACGGAACGCACCTCGCAATCCTCGATCTCGTCGGCGGCGCGCTGAACTTCGTCGCTGAGATCGACGTCGGCGCTTGGGTCACGAGCGTCGACGTCTCCGGGACGACCTGCGCGGTCGCAACCGACGGTGGAGGCCTCAAGTTGTTGGAGACGACTGCGGGTGGCGCCGTTGAGCGGGGAACTTATCAGGGCGTCAGTCGCATCCGGGCTGTCCGACTGGCCGGCGGTCGAGCCTATCTGGCCGCCAACGCGGCGGGTCTCGTCATCCTGGATGTCACCAAGCTCACGGCGCCGACCAAGCTCGGACAGAAGGTCACCAAAAAGCCGGCCTACAACCTCGACGTCTCCGGAACCGAAGCGGTCGTCGCCGTCGGGAACATCGTGCTGGCATCGATCAACATCAGCGATCCTGCGGCGCCGACAATCAACGGCACCGAGATGGCGTCAGGCTACGAGCCGAGTCTCGATGATCTGCAGAACGCGCTCACGATCGCGCAGGATTCGCAAGATCTGGTCAAGAATTCGAACCGTTTCTTCATCGACAGCCTGAACGCTTACTTCGCCGCGACCGGCACCGGAGTGGCGCAGCTCAGCGGCTTCAAGGGAATCATCCTGGTCGTGAACGGCGGAAAGCTCCGCGGCCAGAGCTGGACGTCGGGTGAATTCGCTGATGCAGGACAGAAAATAACGCTCAACGACAAAAAAGGCGCCATCTACTTGGCGACCGGCGCACACTGGGGACGGAAGGCGCACGAGATCGGCCATTGGCTCGGCATGTGGGACATCTATGAGGATTGGTATGCCGACGGCACTAAATTAGAGGGCACGGCCGCGCCTTGGTGCCTCTCAGGTAATCACGACAACGGTCCGCTCTTCTGCGGCCACCATCTGCACCAAATCATGCACTGGTACACGACCGGCGCGCCGACCGATCAGAATTCCAATGTCCGCGAGCTTGCCTGGTCGCCGACTCAGAGCTTCAACGACACGTTCGATTTGGTCGCCCACGGCGCAACACAAGACACGACGCCGAACCGATTCCACGTCCTCAAGCTCGTGGCGTCGAGCGGGCTGATCTACTTCGTTGAAGTCCGCCAGCGACCCGCGGGCCTGGTGTTCGATCAAAATCTCGACCTGCCGGCGGGAGAATCCGGTCGGGTGATCGTGCTCCGGGTGAGCGAAGGGACCTCGATTTCGAATACCTTCGAGCGGCCGATTCAGCTCGTCGACAAACTCCTCGCCGGCCAGCAAACGGTGGACGCCGCCCGCAATCTGGTGATCAAGGTCGAGGCAAAGATCCAGGACGATCCGCTGGCGTTCCGAGTGCGCGTCCAATGGAATCAGCCGATTGCTGGAGATCCGAACGGCAAGTTTGATCTCACCATCACACCCTGGAGCACCGAAACGTGGGAGAGTCCTGACATCTGGGTTGATAGCCCTAGGAACAACTCCGGCGCCGGTCAGACGTACGAGTTCCACGAGCCGGGCAAACCCGACGTTCCGATCCTTAACGGCGACCGCCCGTGGGTGAAGCACGTCAACAAACTCTACGCCCGGATTCGGAACACGGGACCACAAGCGGTCCCTGAAGTGTGGGTGTCGGCCTACGTCACGAGCCCACCAGGAATCGGCGACAACGGATCGTGGCAGCTCCTCAAGACGAAGAAGCTGGAGAACTTCCCGGGCCGCGATCCAAACGTGCCCGGAAGCGGAGAAGTCGTCGTCGATTTCGATTGGGTGCCGGCGGTCGGGAAACACACCTGCCTATCGGTGGCCGTCATGCCGCAGATCGGCGAGATTGAAACGAACAACAACAAAGCGCAGGAGAACGTCGCGACCTTTGACAGCGGCTCTGGCTCGTCGCACGAGCCCGTGATCCTCGACGCTGAAGTCCGCAGCCCGTTCACGGTCTGGCGAAAGGTCGATCTCCTCGTCAGAAGTTTGCCGCTAGGCTGGCACGCCGTGGTGGATCAGGCGTGGGTCTGGCTACCGGGGAAAGGCTCACATCCTGTACGCACCGTGATCTGGAACGATCTCGGCACGCTCTGGGGCGAACATCTCCAGATCCCAGAACTCGCCCTGCCGCGCGTGGAAGGGTGGACGCATTTCGACGACCGATACCTCCCGATCGGCGGCATCCTGGCTCCGGTCAAGGCGGTGAAGAAGGTCGCCATCGAAATCCGATGCGAGGCCGGTGGCGGCGTGATCTACGTGCAGGGAGAGCTCAGTCAGCAGGTTCAGAACGTCCCGATTACCATCGAGATCACCAACGAAAAGGGCCAGGCGCTCCTCCTCCACGCGACAACCGATATCAGCGGGCACTTCTCGGCCGACACCCAACCCATCCAGCGAATGGATCCCGGGCCGTACAGTGTCCAAGCGTTCGTGACCGCAGGCGGGGCCGCGGCCGAGACGGAATCACCGGTCGTGACTGTCGTCGTGAAGCAGTAGCTAATACGAAGCATGGGCGGTCTCCATGAACCGGCACTTTCGGAGTGCGCCGGCAAGTGTCTCGGCGCCCTCGCCGCATCGAAGCTCAGTGGAGACCGGACGGCGCTTTGGCAGCCGGACACGCGTTGAATCAACTCACACGTCGCCTCGGGCTGAAGCGTCGCGGCGAAAAAGCGGCGTGGCGCTCTGCTTCCCGCCGCAGTCCATACGGCACCGATCCATAACGTTCAGATCGGCCCGCCTCATCGTAGAGCGTCATGGAGTAAGCCCGTAATTCCGCCTTTGTCAGACGCGACAGCGTAGGGAGCCTCAATCAGGGGCCGAGCCGCAGCCTGAACAGGCGGACCTCACCGGGCGGCGCGGAGCCATCAAGGATCAGGTTGGGGACCCGATATTCTGGATCCGAAGGATTTTCAACCTCGTCCCATACCACGCCTGATTCCAAGACACCCTCCTCAACGATCACTCCGCCAAACCCCGGCTCCCAGGAGAGCCACGGCAGATGGCCAAACTCGGTTAGGCCCATCTTTAGCTTGAACTCCGGGGCGGTGCCAGGGTCACCCGCGATGACCGGGGCCGATGGTTCTCGGGAGTAGCCCCAATTGATGGGGGTCATTCCACGATCGCGGGTAAAGCACAGCCATCCATAGATCGGTGCTTCCGGGTTTCCGAGGTTGATACCGAGGTAAAATCGTCCCGGAGCCCCGTTCCAAACCGGAGCCAGTGGCCCAAACAAGAACGTAGGTTCGACCCGATTAACCAACACCCGACCCTCTGCTCCCCAATGCCGGCCCGACGAAGCGACACCGATTTCATCGCCTCGGGCTAGAATCGGAACATCCCCAGCGAACAGATCGCTCACGTCGGAAACTAGAATCTGGCAGCCACCATTCGGGACCAGCGTGATCGTGGTCGAGGTGCGAGGAAGCCACCCGCTGAGGTCGGCGTAGTAGGTGGTCTCCTGGCGGTTCACGATCTCGAAGTCAGTCGTGCCATTGGCATCCAGATCAAACCGGTTGGTCGAAGCGGTGACGCTGTCTGGCGGCTGGCTCTCCGGGCAGGTCAGGCATGGCCACGATTGTCCTGAGCCTCGTGGCACCAGGACGACGAGCGCGATGAGTGTGGCGAAGCGCATCAGCCGAGGAGTGAAATTTGTGCGACGGCAGGTGTCTCCTGCTACGTCGCTGAACGCGTTTGTTGGAATCATCGGTGGCAAAGATATTCATGATTCGAGGCCAAACACCCATCTGTATTGTCCGCGCTCTCTGAGGCTCCGCGCGAGAATCGTGGGCACGCAAAGCCGCAGAGCCCTCAGAGGAAATCCACCGATGGTTCATGAGCAGGGACCTCCAAAATCCGGACGTGAATCGAGGCCATGAACCGGGTAGCCGCCGACGGGAGGAGGCGCTGACTTCCGAAGCGCGTGAGTCGTTGAAGGACGGTTGATTCCTCGCGACGGTGCGAAAGGAAAGGGGGCGTCGTTCCCTCCGCCGGTTCATGGAGAAATGCCACGGTGGACGACTCGGCTCGTCAATCATGGCACCGCCAATCGTGAGCCGGTAGGAGTCGAGGCGCTTCATCGAGTGAGTGTGCGCATAGCCGTGTGGCCTACCGATGGAGTCTCCTGACGTCGTCTAGCATCTCTGGCAGGAACTCTAAACCGAAGTCTATTGGGTCAGGTGCCTCCGCGAAGGACCCGCCGCAACTCTCCCGCCGGATCGTCCACCAAGGCCGCCGTTACGGAAAACGACTTCACTCGGCTCGACGGCAGTTTGAATTTGAAGTCGCGGAAGACGCGCTCACACACCGTCATGAGTCCGCGCGCGCCGGTTCCTTCAGTCGCCGCTCGCGTGGCCAGCCGACGCAGTCCATCGTCGCGGAAGCGAACTTCAATCCCGTACGCCGCAAACGCGCGTTCATACTGGTGAATCAGGCTGCTCTCGCTCTTGCGCAAAACATCGAACAAGTCGTCTTCGTCGAGTCCGTGACACGCCACTCGCACCGGTAGACGGCCGACAAATTCCGGTTCCAAGCCGTAGGCGATCAGGTCCGCCGTGGTGGCTTGGGCGATGACTTGATCCACCGACTGTTGTTCGAGCTTCGGTTTCCGAGTTGAAACCCCGGCGGTCGCCAGCAATCGGCGGCGAATCAGCGTGTCCATTCCGGAAAACGCGCCGCTGACGATGAAGAGGACGTGCCGTGTATTCAGGGTTTCCTTCGGCGGAACTCCACCGCGCATGGCGCTCATCGCGGCCTGAAGTTGGCCGGTCATGTCGTTGGGTGAAACCAGCGGCACTTCGGCATCTTCCATCAGCTTGAGCAGATTCGTTTGAACACCGCGCCCGGAGACATCGCGCCCAGCGCCCGGCTCTCGGGTGGCGAGCTTGTCCACTTCGTCGAGATAAATGATACCGTGCTCGGCCTTCTTCAGGTCGTTGCCGGCGCGCCGGTACAAATCACGCACGAGATCGTCCACGTCGCCGCCGACATAACCCGTCTCGCTGAACTTCGTAGCGTCCGCCTTCACAAAGGGCACGCCGATCAAGTCGGCCGCCGAGCGAATCAGATGGGTCTTGCCCACGCCGGTGGGGCCCAACAGCAGGACGTTTTGCTTCTGATAAAAGGGCGCGTCGTGTCCTTCGAGGGTGAGGCGGACGTGTTGAAAATGATCGCACAAAGCTACGCTCAGAACTTTCTTCGCTTCCGTCTGACCGATGACGAATCGATTCAGATGCTTCGCGATCTCTTGAGGCTGAAGCCGAAAATGAAATCCGGTCGGTGATGCCGCGGTCTCGGCCACGCCCGGTTTCGGAAGTGGTTCAGCCAAGCGCAACCGCAAAGAACGCAGCGTGGGTGGTAGGCCTTGGCTCGTCGGTCCGAGCGCGCCCGGGTGGCCACTGGGGTGATCAACCATGTAAAAGCGAGCGTAGCGGAGGCTGCGGCTCCTGTCAGCCGCCGGGGAAGGTTAGTGTTGTCCCTCGCCCTCACCCCAACCCTCTCCCACTCCGTTACCACTTCGCGGGGGAGGGAGAATCTCACTGTTGCGCGGGGACTTCACACGTGCCGGCACACAACGCAGTCGAGACAACGTCACCTAGAACCCCGCCGCGAAACGAGCAACGACCACGACGCGATAACCTCGTCTCCCTCGCTCGCGGAGCGATAGCGTAGTGGGAGAGGGTCGGGGTGAGGGCCCTCGTCAACCCAGTCCACCAAGCCAAATGGCCTACGTGCTCCACCCCAACTGAAGTCGATCTCGGGCGAAACCACTTCGCCACCTGACAACAGCCGACTCCGGTTCCATCCTGGTCGTCTGTGTCCGCTGTGTCCCCGGTCTTCGGTCATTCACCCTTGGTGTTGCGTCAGTGGCGCGATCGAGTGCGCCGAGCCCGCCGAGCTGGGGCGCGGACGCCCTTCTACATTTTTGCGTCCGCTCCCGTCGCCGCGGCATATGCTCAATTGGATCGACTCGATTTCGGCCGCCCTATCCGGCACTGGTTCTCGGCCAAGACCCAACCGCTCGCTCCGCTATGGCGCTGGTGGCGAGCCCGCGGCGGCCTCATCGAGGTGGTGAGTGAATTCGAATTTCGCGCAGCCTTGGCCGAAGGTTTTAGTCCCGACTGCATCTTGGTAAACGGTCCCGCCAAACACCGGTGGCTGCCGGAGTTCAGTCAGCCAGGGCTACGGGTGAACTTCGATTCTCCGCGCGAACTCGCCGCCTTATTGCCAATCGCGCGTCGCGACCGCTGGCGCCTCGGATTGCGGTTGCGCACGCCTGATGAAGTCGATCCCGAGTTCCCGCGGTTTCCCACACAATTCGGGTTCGAACCTGATGAGGCCGCGGCTGCCATTCGGCAACTCCATCGGGCTGGACTGCCCGCCGAAACAGTTCATTTCCACCTGCGCACTCAGGTTCCGTCGGCGACTGATTACGCCCAGGCGCTCGATTCCGTGGCCGAGCTATGTCGGTGCGTCGGTTGGAAACCTCGACACGTGGACCTCGGCGGCGGATTGCCGGCACCGCTGACACTGAGTCATGAGGGACGGCGGTTCGATGCCCGCATGGACCTTACGAAATTTGCAACTGTGGTGCGCCGAACCGTGGAACGACTTCCGTTCGTGGAAGAAGTGTGGTTGGAAAATGGGCGCTTTGTGAGCGCGGGCTCCGGAGTCTTGGTGGTTCGCGTGCTCGACGTGAAGGACCGACCTGGAATTCGCCAGCTCATCTGCGACGGCGGACGGACGCTGAATGCCCTCGTCGCGAGTTGGGAAGAGCATGCGATTCAACCACTCGAGTCGCGCGCCGGACGACGTGTCCTCACCGCCGTGCATGGGCCGACCTGTATGGCGTTCGATTGTCTGGCGCGACGCCGCTTGCCGGCGTCACTACGTCAGGGCGATCACCTCTTGTGGCATGAAGCGGGAGCCTACCATTTGCCTTGGGAGACGCGTTTCTCTCATGGATTGGCCGAAGTTTGGTGGGAAGATGAGACTGGCCTGACCAAAGTCCGGGCCGCCGAATCCTTTGAGCAGTATTGGTCGAAACGTGGCGAATCAATAAGTGGTTAGGGAAATCGGTGAGACGTTCCTGACCAGAACCGCAGTCGCGGCATTCTGCGGTTGATCGTGCGTTCGGCCACGGTCGGCTCAGTAGCGCTTACAGTCTTGGGTACAGCAAAAACTCATGCCATCGAGTGGGGAGAATTCTGATGAGAATCTGAAGGGCGGTTCTGGTTTGAGTTGCATTCCGACCTAGCAGATGAACGGCGAGGAGCTTCTTCGAGAGAGCAAATCGCAGACGGTTCCATTCCAACGGGCTGACGCGGTCGGAATAAACGGATTGGAGGTGCGAACAGAATGCCTGCGCGTCAATTTCGGCAGCGTCACCGGAGTTCGGCCAGTGGCCTCGCGCATACTGAGCGAACGATGGCCAGGCCTGATCGCTTAGGTGCCGGCATGTTTGCGGAATAAGGCGCCTCACGACGTCAAACCTCTTCCGCAGCAGCACCTGCGCCTGAAATTCCAGGTCCGTCGGGTCCAACGCCTGCAGGGTCAGGGAGTCGCGTTCGGCCAACTCCATTTGCGCCGTCACTGCCTTCGGATCGGCCGCGAATTCATCGCGCAATCGGCCATCCCGTAGGAGGCGAGCGAGCGCCGTAGTAAAATCAATAGCGGGCACGGAGGCGTTCCAGTTTGGCGATCTCGGACTCCCATTCCGATGCCGCCGGGAAATTCTCGTCGCGCTCCAAGACGACTGCTTTGACTGGAGCGCAATCCACGACGGCACGGGCGAGTTCGAGCAGCTCGGGTTGAATCGGCATGGAATGACTGTCGGTATAGCGATCTCCTGAACGGGAGTAGCCGACTAGGTGCAACTGGACGATTCGATGCGGTTCGAGCTCGCGCAGCCATTTCAACGGATCGAAGCCGTGGTTTCGACTGTTGATGAACAGATTGGTCACATCCAAAAGCAGTCCACACTCAGCACGTTCACAGAGCTGGTTCAGAAAATCAGTTTCGGCCATTTCACCCGTCAGCGGCAGGTGAGACGTGATGTTTTCGAGCAGGATGGGCTTGCCGCAAACGTCAGCCATTTCTCGAGCATGATCGGCCACGGTATCTAAAACATTCCGCGTAGGCGGCAACGGATTAAGATGGCCGAGATTTACTTCCTCCGTGCGCGTGAAGGCCACGTGTTCGCTGACCCATTGGGGATTCGCGGCTTGAACGACGCAGGTGAATTGAGCGAGACGTTTAGGATCAAGCGGACCCGGTGTTCCTAAGCTCAAGCCCAAGCCGTGAACGAAGAGGGGGAAGTTTTTGGCGAACGTCTGGAGCCGATCCAGACCTCCGCCGAAAAAGTGTTCGGCGGTAATCTCCAAACAATCCACACCGGCCGGGGTGGAGGCGATCCAGCCAGACAACTCGTGACGGTATCCGACGCCCAGCATCATTAGGAACCTCCGCAGCCTCCACAACCGCCACCGCCACCGCCGCACCCGCCTCCGCCTCCTCCCCCACAACCCGTGCCGCCGGAACACCCGCCTCCGCCGGAGCTACCTGAGCCACGAAAATGTTCTGCACGCATTGAGAACGCCAATCCACCAACAACCATGAAGATGATAAGTATCGTCCATCGATGCAGTCCATGTGACGAACCCATCATGATTCGCACGATCCCCAAACTTTCGAAAATGATCAGGCCAGCCGCGGTAACGGCCGGCGTATCCATACCACGCCAGCGAAGAACAAGAACGGTCCCGAAGACCACAACAAACCAACCCGCGAAGAGCGCCAAGAATTCCGGACCATTCACCGAATAGAGAAAGGAGAATGGTTCACCAAGTAGCGCCGCCAAAACCACTGGGAGGGTTACCTTCATCGGAGCGCCAAGTGAGTCACGCTGGCCAACGGGTTTCAATCCAGAGCAGCACGGAATCCAGGATGGCGAAGAGCCGTTCATGCATTTGCGCAACCTCGGATTCGGAGAGCCCGCGCGGCGATTTCTTCAAGTCCAACAGCTCACGGAGCACTTCTCCCTGAATCTCGAACTCTCGCTCGAAGATGGGAATTCTCGCCTCGAACTCCGTGGGAATCGCGACGCCGTGCAGCCTCAGCACTTCCGCGAGTTGGATGAAGACGGACGGCAAGCTGCGAACCACAAATCGGTCATACGCTTTGTGTCGAGGTCGGGTCACAAACGAGTAAACCAGTCGCAGTCGCAAATTTCGCAAGGCCTGTTCGCACAGGAATTTTTCCAACGGCGGATCGACTCGGAAATTGGCGAGGGGGTCAGCTCCGAACAACACCCGGTAGTGGCGTTGAATGCTGGCAAATTTCGGGGCGAAGGCGCGCACGCTCCGTTCGAACCCTCGTTTCGCCAGAATGAAAGGGTCGATTTCGGGTTGCCGGTTGATCACCTGGGCGATCGCTTCGTGAGCTTCTCGGGATGATTGATTCAGGATAATCAGCAGGTTGATATCGGAGACTCCTTCGATGGCCTCGCCGCGCACGACACTGCCGTAGATGCAGCATGAATAGAGGTTCTCACCCAGCGTCTCGCGCAACGCGTCGACTGCGGAATCGAGTGCTTGCTGTATCTTTGGGCTCATGGATCGAGGCTTGGTCAAAAGAGGCCGCGGCTTCAAGGGATTTGCCAGGAGATTCGGGAATCTCCGATGGCTTTAGGCCATTTGATAGACCGCCACCGGTTCATCTCGACCCCGCACTTGGACCGGCGAAACCGCACGGCCTTCAGTGATCCCACCCGACTGTCGCACCAAGTCCGATATCAAGAGCCGCGAGCCAAAATCTTTGTTCAGGGCTTCTAACCGAAACGCCACGTTCACCACATCGCCAATGACCGTGTATTCCTTGCGTTCGGCGGACCCGATGTTGCCCACAATGGCGTCACCGGCGTGCAGGGCGATTCCAACTTGAATGGGCGGCAAGGTCCCGGCGGCGATCAAGGCATCGAGTTCGCGCAAGATGCGGCGGGCGGCGGCGAAGGCATTTTGGCAATCGTTCCCAACCGACAGGGGCGCCCCGAACACAGCGAGAAAACCATCCCCGAGGAATTTGTTAATGAAGCCATGATGTTCGTTGATCGTTCGCACCATGAAGTTCCACAGGAGATTCAGCAACGCCACGACTTCTGCCGGCGGACGTTTTTCGGAGAGCCCAGTGAAATTGCGGATGTCGAGCACTAGGATGCAAACGCGGCGGACCTCTGAGGTGTCGCCGCGCGGCTGGGTCAGCAGTTGATCCACCACCGCCGGGGAAACGTGTTGGCCGAAGAGGGCAATCACCCGTTCGCGGTCTCGGACAGATTCCAAGGTTTCGACCAGGGTCCGTCGCAAGCGCACGCTGACGAAGCCGGCCACCAACCCGCCGAGCAAGAGCAACAAAACACGGGCACCGAAGCTAAACCGAATCGTCAGTGCCGGCACACCGGACGCCGACTCAATCGCACTCCAGTGTAAGACACCTGCCAGCGCATAACCCGCCGCTGCCACAGCTCCCGTAAATAGACACAGGCGAAAATCAAGGCGAAGCGCCGACAAGATGATAAACAAATAGTAAGCGTGACTCGCTGGCCCCGTGATTCCGAAGGTTGGGTTCGTCGTGTTGGCGAGAATCAAGATCATGACTGTTGGCAGGCTGAGCTCAACGAGTGCGTTGAGGTAGAATCGGATTCGCGCTGGCTGTAAGCCCTTACGGATGGCACGAATCAGGTAAACGCTCACCACCCATTCGAAAGCACAACCAAAGCAGCCGAGCAGCAGTATCCAACCGTAGCCCGACCGATACTCGCCGCGGAACTTAGTCGTCGCGACGTAGGCGGCCGTCAGCGACATGAAGCCGGTAAGAACCCTGGCCAGAATCGCTGCCCGGCGCTGTTCGCTGACGAGGATGCGACCGGCCAATTCCGATTCAATTCGGGACGGCGAGGCGGGTGGAGCACTCACGTGGAAAAGGATGGAACAAATCCGAAGCTGAAAGAGAGCGGAATCAGGATGTCGGGTGAACGTGAGCGCCTCGGGTCGGTGCCGCCTAAACTTTGGAGGTTCTTGTTTTCGCCGTGAACCTCCCATCTCCCGACGTGAGCGCGTTGCGAGCAGATGCCTTGGTCCCGCTTCGGCAGGAATCACGCTGCGCCACCTTTTGCTCGCGTAGCTTCGGGCCGGCTTTTCGATTTTTGGGGATGCGCTGAAACGCAACTCGCCCTCCAGTGGTTTCCCAAAATGTCCTTGTGAAAGCCCCCGAATCACGGCAAGTGATCCTTGGCGCTGGTTCAACAATTCCCAAACTCCTCCGATGAAAGCTCCGAGAATTCCGCCCCATAAAATTTTTACTCGTGAAGTGCGGTCAGGTCAGAAAACGACCTCGATCTTAGGCGTACTGATCATCGTCTTCGGCGGGGCCGTGAGCAGCACGAGTCCAACCGCGGCGGCGGACACGGGCAATCCTACTCGATTGTTCGTAAAGGAGGTCCCGCTGCGTGTCCTCGGGCGCGATACCACGGTGATTGCGGTCGAGCAAGCGGACGGAACGCAAGGTTACCAACCGCAGGCGGCCGCTGGATTTCAAGTTGAGGTGGTGAATCAGTTGAAGGTGCCGACCGCCATGCATTGGCACGGACTGATCCTCCCCAACCTGATGGATGGCGTGCCCTTCATCACGCAAGAGCCCATCCAGCCGGGCGGAGTTTTTCGGTACAATTTTCCGTTCAAGCAAAGCGGAACCTATTGGATGCACTCCCACTACGGATTACAGGAGCAGTATCTGGCGGCGGCTCCTCTCATTATCTGGACCGATGAAGAGCGGTCAAAGGCGGCGCGCCAATACGTCGTGGATCTGACGGATTTTTCCTTCACGCCTCCCGCTGACATTCTTAAAAACCTGAAGAAGGGGATGCCCATGCCCGCAGCCGGGACCGGCGGTAAGAAAGCAGCGATGCCCAAGATGGGAGCCGGGCCCGCGATCGAAATGAAGGCCCAAGTCTGGAAGGACGACAGCCAGTCGTTCTCGTCGGCAATCGTGCGTGCTCCGACGCCCGATGTGGATGTGAGTTACGACGCGCTGCTCGCCAACCGTCGCACCCTCGACGACCCAGAGGTCCTCTCGGTCAACCCCGGAGAGACCGTCCTGCTTCGTCTGATCGCGGCGGCGTCCTCGACCAGCTTCCAAATAGATACCGGAACCCTGATGGGAGAGATCGTCGCCGTGGATGGCAAAGGTGTGCAGCCCCTGAAGGGAAATATCTTTCAGCTCGCGACGGCACAACGATTGGATCTGCGCTTCACCATCCCCTCAACCGGCGGCGCGTTCCCGATCTTGGCACAAGGCGAAGGAACAAAGCTGCTGTGCGGAGTCGTCCTCTCAACTCCGGGTGCCAAATGGTCGCCCAAAAGTCCTACCGAAATCCGCGCGGCCATTCCGGCGGCGCTGTTGGATAACACTCAAGAACGCCGTCTCCGAGCCCTCCACCCTTTAACCAGTCGTCCTCCGGACCGTTCGCTGCCCGCTGTGTTGGGTGGCAACATGATGAAGTTCATTTGGACCATCAACGGTCGAGCCTATCCCAATCGAGACGCCTTGGTGGTCCGACGCGGCGAGCGAGTTCAAATGATAATGACGAACCAGACGCAAATGGGGCATCCGATGCATTTGCACGGGCATGATTTTCAGGTGGTCGCTATTGACGGAGAGCAGCTCAGCGGAGCCCTCCGGGATACGGTCATGGTTCCTCCCGGATCCAGCGTCACCATTGCCTTCGACGCGGACAATCCCGGCGTCTGGGCGTTCCACTGCCACCTGTTGTACCACCTCGCTTCGGGAATGTTCACTGTCGTCAAATACGAGGACGCCGACACTCGTTATTGGACTCCGGAAAAGACTACCAAGGAGATCCTGGGGCTTAGGTAGGAAGCGGGTGGGTTCATCGGCCCTAGCGCGGGGCGAGTGGGGCCACCAGCGGTCGTTCCTTATTCCCGACTGCGATTGACTTATATCCGGTGGCCAAGGCGAGCGCTTCGCGGCATTCTCCGGTGTCTCTCCATGAGCGATTCAAACCGTAGGGATGGCGCGCGGCGCCGTCCCCGGCCCGGGCGCAGCTTCGGGCCGGCCTTTCGCAGTGACG
>DLVS01000817.1 GCA_003445095.1 Verrucomicrobiales bacterium | reverse complement strand
TATCTTTGCCGTCACTCAACGCCCAGCCCCCAAGGTTGACCGGCGTCGTCCCGCGATTCCACAATTCGATCCAATCTTCGGGATCAGCGTCCTCATCCTGTTTCCCCATCTGATTGTCTGCGAGGAACTCGTTGATGACTAGGTCGGGTATTGGCAAGGCGGGGTCTATCGAATAGGTCCAATTCCCGCCGACGAACGGGTGGGGCACCGGTTCATCTGACGTGATTCCATGCCCGGCGGCCCAGGCGACGGTGGCCGTGCCGGCGGTGGCGCCGGGACTGAAAGTAAACCGATAAGGTCCTGCGCCAATGCCAGTCACTTGTACAGCCGCACGGCCATTCAAGGTCATGTCGGCAGCATCCACGCCGATCACGGGGCGATTGAACATCACTTCCACGGCGCCGAGAGAACGGAGGATCGCGCCGGGTGCGGGCAGGCGAGTCACGACGCCGGGACCAGCGGGATCCAAGAGCTCGTACGCCCACGACGACCCGAGTGCGGTTCCGGAGAAGGCTACCGGTGGAGCTTCCAGGTCTCGAATCTGGTGTAACGGGCCCCACCCAATCGTGACGAGGCCGGCCGGCGGCTGCGGAAAGTTAAACGAATAGGTCGCCCCGCTTCCGGTCATCGCGGTCGCGGGGGAATCGTTCACCAGAAAATCGGCCGCGGTAACTCCCGTAACCGGCTCGCTGAAGGTCACGGTGATTTGAGTAAGGTTTGTGATCAACCCTGGCGGCGGGTTCACGGCAACGATCGTGGGCGGCGTCGGGGTTGCGTCGGTGGCCGTGAGGCTCGCGGCGAACACAAGGTCGCTGCTGCCTAAGCTGGTGTTGAGCACCACCACTGCCAGGACGTTTTCTCCGACCACGAGGGTGTCGGCAGGATTGGCAATCGAATACGATTGGTACGAAATCGGCTCTTCAGCGTTGGCCGCGGAAAACGAATTGTACGAAGGGTCCCCAGGATTGGCGTTGGCAGCAGTGACTCGCACCCCGTTCAGGTAGGCGACGAACCCGTCGTCACAAATCGCACTCAGTTCGAGGTCGGTAATGTCGGCAGGACTCGTTACCGTGAACCGATGCCTCAGAAAAATCGTGCTGTATTGCCCCGCCATTCCCGTGAGGTCGGTGCCCGAGTAGCCTGCTTCGCCATAAAAGAAGGTGGCCGGAGCCGACTCCCAGGCGGAGTCGTTGAACCCTCGCTCGGTCCAGCCCGTTGGTGCGCCCGGTGAAGGATCAGCCGTGCCTCGAAATAAGCGCCAGACCGCATTGGTCGCGACGAGCGTGTGCTCCGACGCCGCGACAGCGCTCGAGACACTCGTGATGATGGCACCGAGAAAGAAGAGTCGAAGCAGTTTGAACACGGGGCAGGAACTCTGCTGATTGTTACGAGAAGGTCAAAAACCAAGCAGTGACCGTGCCACGCGCAGCGACAACACCCGCGCACGTTTCGCGCGGCCTTGACGGCGACAATCCGTTCGGTGAGCGCATTTGAATTTGGGCTGGTTTCGACACAAGGTGGCTCCCCGAATGAACTTCCTCGAATGGATATTGGGTCGGTGGTCCGGGTCGTTCCGCGCGTCTTGGATTTTGACCCGCCTCGGGCGCGGGAGTTTTCTAGCGTTGATGCTCCCCGTCTCTCCCTTGGTTGGGCTTACTGCGCCAAGACCGAATGTGACCCTGGATGGCTCTGCGGCGCGGCTGGTCGTGGATCTTGCGGGCGGTTCAATCGGTGACTTCCACTTGAAAGAGGTGGCGTTAAACCCGCTGGGTTGGGGCACACCATCCGCCACTGACTCCGGATTGCGCGGCTTCGGACATTTCCTCTGCCTCGATCGCTGGGGTCCGCCTTCGGAAGCCGAGGGTGCCCGCGGCATGCCGTATCATGGCGAGGCGGCCCATGTCCTGTGGCAGACCGTTCAGGAGCCACGAGCCGAGGCGGGCACGGTCGCGGCGGAGATGAGCGCCCAACTGCCCATCGCGGGCCTGTCTGTCCGCCGCCAAATTCGCCTCTCGGCGACGCAACCGGTCGTTCTCGTGCGAGAAGAAATCACCAACGACCGTCCATTGGGTCGCATCTTCAACATCGTCCAGCATCCGACAATTGCCCCGCCTTTTCTCGACGCGACCACCGTAGTGGATTGCAACGGGCGCAAAGGATTTGCCCAGGGAAATCCAATGCCGCACCCCGCGGAGCCTTCATTCCATTGGCCGACCGCTCTCAACCAAGACGGCGCACCGGTCAATCTTCGGCTGCTTACGGACAACCCCGAACCAAACGTCGTGTCTTACGCGATTGAGGACCGACACGGTTGGGTGACCGCCGCGAATCCGGGTAAAGGACTTCTGCTCGGTTACCTCTGGAAAACGACGGATTATCCGTGGGTCAGCCTGTGGCGCGATGTGCGTGACGGAAAACCCGCTGCGCGAGGGCTGGAGTTCGGTAGCACTGGACTCCATCAGCCGTATCCGGTCCTCGTTCAGGTCGGCCGATTGTGGGATCGGCCGTTGTTCGAATTCCTAGATGCTGGCGAAACCCGAACCAAGTCGTACCTGATGTTCCTCCTCAAAGTCTCGCCGGATTTCCGAGGTGTGAAGCAGGTGATTCTTGAAGATCAGCGACTGCGAGTCCTGGAACGTGGAGATCCTCGACCACGCGAGCTCACCATCGAAGTTGCGGAGGGGCTGCAGCCATGAGCCCGATGGTGGAGTGCGGCAGCGGCTTGCCACGACGAAGCCAGGCGAAGGCGGGAGTCTTCGAAGCGGCCGCTTGGGGATTCAGCCAGGCCACAAAATTACCGGCGGTTCCACCTCCGCCTCTCGTCCGGCATTCCAAAATGGTGGCTCCGCTCCGCTCCGCCGCCGCATTCCCAATGCCGCGGGCAACCCATGCGCAGGCTGATTCCGGTAGGCCGTTCAAGCAGTCATTGCACTGCAACCCAAAATCGCTGTTCGGGAAACCGATTGACTGGACGTACCTCTTTATCGCCGCAATCGCCACCTCGATTGGTGTGACTTCCCAAGCCCAAGAGACCGCCCGGCCAACGCCGCATAACGGACTCTCCTTAACCCGATGGGCGCGCGAACCGATGGTGATGGATCCAGTTGCCCTCGCCTTCGATGACCAGGGCGTTCTTTACGTGGCTGAGACCGCGCGGCGGAGCACGGTAGATATTGACATCCGGAGCCATCGCGACTGGCTGATCGACGATCTAGCGAATCAATCCGTGGAAGATCTTCGCGACTCCTTTCACCGTTGGATGGCCCCCGAGCGAAGCCTGGAGAACGCACCGTGGTTGCCTGACTACAACCATGATGGCGTTCACGACTGGCACGATCTGGAAGGAGTAAAGGAACGCATCCGGCGCTTGGAAGACGTGGGAAAAATGGGTGTGGCCGACCGGTCGACGGTCTTTGCGGAAGGATTCAACGAGGAGATTTCCGGGGTGGTAGCCGGGGTCATGCCGTGGGGACGGGACGTGTGGGTTACGGCTTACCCGAATTTGTATCGACTGCGCGACACCGACGGCGATGGCCGGGCCAATTCCGTCGAGACCGTGTTTCGCGGCTTTGGCGTTCATGCCGCTTTCGACGGACACGACTTGCACGGACTGACGATCGGCCCAGAAGGGAAGATTTACTTCAGTTGCGGCGACAACGGATTCTCGGTGACCAATCGGGAGGGTCGGCACCTGAACTTCCCCAACACGGGAGGCGTGCTCCGAATGGACCCGGACGGATCGAACTTGGAAGTGTTCGCCAGTGGGCTGCGCAATCCCCAAGAAATCGCGTTCGACGAGTACGGGAACATGTTCGCGGTGGACAACGACGGCGATCTCAAGGACGAGCGGGAACGTTTCGTGTACATCGCCGAAGGCAGCGACTCGGGATGGCGCACCCATTGGCAGTTTGGCGAACCTGGCTGGTCGGCGATCACGGATCGACCGGATTACAATCCCTGGGTTGATGAGGGAATGTGGACACCCTATCACTCGAGCCAACCAGCGCACATTACCCCTCCTCTCTCGAACTACTCGGTCGGGCCCGGAAGTCTCAAATTCAATCCCGGGACTGCCTTGAACGACGCATACCGAGGCTACTTCTTCCTGATTCAATTCCCGGTCCAGAAAGTGACCGCGTTCCAGATCCGTCCGCAGGGCGCTGGATTTGAAATGGTCAACGAACACACCGTGCTCTCTGGGATGATGGCGAGCGCAGTGAACTTTAGTCCGGACGGCGCGTTGTTCGTGGCCGACTGGGACGGCATGTGGGCGCCCAATGGCACGGGAGGAATCTGGGTTTTGAACGATCCGAAGGTGGCCGGTTCGGAGCTGCGGCGAGAAGTCGGACGTCTGCTGCGCGAGGGAATGGATGGTCGTCCCAACGCGGAGCTGGTCCGGCTGCTTGGCCACGCGGACCAACGAATCCGCTGGCGTGCGCAATTTGAGTTGGTTCGAAATGGAGCTCGGGAGGAGCTGCTGAGCGTCGCTGGAAGTTCGACGGCACCCCAGTTGGCACGGGTTCATGCCTTGTGGGGGCTGACCCGCCTCCAACCGGCTCCGCGGGCTGAGCAACTCCCGTTAAACGACGGTGACTTCCAGGTCCGTGCCCAGGCCGCCAAGGCAGCCGGAGATCTCCGAGTCGTGGATGCGCGAGAGGAGTTGGTCCGACGTTTGAAAGATCCCGAGCCACGCGTGCAGTTTCAGGCGGCGATCTCGTTGGGAAAAATTGGAAACGCGACCTCGATTCCCTCTCTGGTGGACTTGCTGGAGGCCAATCGCAACGCTGATCCATTTCTGCGACACGCCGCCGTGATGGGACTCGCAGGGATTGGCGATGCGTCGGCTATCGGCAAGTTGAGCGGGAATCCTTCGGCTGCGGTGCGACTCGGCGCAGTGGTGGCGTTGCGCCGGCTTCGTTCCCCGCTGGCAGCCGAATTCCTAAGAGACTCCGATGCCGACGTGCGGCGTGAAGCAGTCCGGGCGATCCACGATGACGAATCTATTCCCGAAGCACTGGAGGTGGTCGCGGCGTTGGCGGATTCGGCGACTTTCAATGGGGACGAAGCGATCACTCGGCGCGTGCTCAGCGCCAATCTCCGCCGAGGTGAAGCGGCGAACGCGGCCCGCCTGATGAAGTTCGCTTTGAACGACTCGCGACCCGAGCCGATGCGAGTCGAAGCGGTCGAGGCACTCGCGCAGTGGGATCGTTCGCCGGCGTTGGATCGAGTGACCGGACAAGTCCGTTCATCAGGAACGCGAGAGGCCGAGCTGGGTCGCCGCCTAATCGAAGAGCAACTCGATTCTCTGTTGTCGCACGCAGGGCCCGACCTGGCCTCGACTCTGACGCGGATCGTCATCGCCCAAAGGATTCCGGCGAAACCGGCCGTCTTTGCCGCGTGGGTTGTCGCGACCAACCAGCCCGTTCGCGTTCGAACCCAGGCCTTGGAATTTCTGTCGCAATCCAATTCTGACCTTTTGCCCAGCGCTCTCGCCGCGGCGCAGAAGGACCCAGCCCCGGAACTTCGAATCGCCGCTTTGACGGTGTTGGCGAGGCGCGATCCCGAGGCCTTTCTCACGGCGGTTCGCAATCGCCCCGGCGGAAGGTCGATCCGTGAACAGCAAGCCGCGCTGCGTTTGGCCGGAACTCTCGCGAACCCGAGGGCGAGCGCGTGGCTCTCGGAACAGGTCGATTCGTTGGTCAAGGGATCGCTGCCTCCCGAGCTCGCACTGGATGTCGTGGAAGCAGCGCGGCAAAGCACGGATTCAAGGCTGCGTGACCGAGTTCACGTCTATGTGCCAGAACCTTCGTCCAGCGGGGTAACCGCCGCCGACCAACTCTTGTTGCACGGAGGCGATGCCGAGTCCGGCCGCATCGTCTTCCGCGGCTCCATCACCGGCCAATGCGTTCGCTGTCACGATGCCGGTGGTGAAGGATCGCAGGCCGGTCCCGTCCTGACCGGAATCGGCCAGCGAGTCACCCGAGAATACCTCCTTGAAGCTCTGCTCGACCCCAACGCCAAGATCGCTGACGGCTTCGGCACCGTGACCCTAACGCTTAGCGACGGCGAAGTGTTGGACGGCCTTCGTCTGAAAGAATCCTCTGGCGAAGTAACCTTGCGGCTCCTCGAAGGAGA
>DLVS01000816.1 GCA_003445095.1 Verrucomicrobiales bacterium | reverse complement strand
ACGCCGCGCTCGCCACGAAGTTAGTCGACCCAATGACGCCTAAGGCCCCGTTGGCTGCACCGCTGACCGTCTATGTCTCTACCGTGCCCACCGAACTCGTCCAGACCACCGGGATGGCCAACATGCTCACCATCCCCGGCTCCGACCTGCTCTACGTTTCCAATACCTCCAGCGCGCTCTTCTATTACCTCGACGACGGGAATTATTATCTGTTGATCTCCGGACGCTGGTTCAAAGCGCCGGGACTCTACGCCTCGTGGTCGTTCGTGCCACCGGGTCAGTTGCCCGCCGCGTTCAAAACGATTCCCCTCGATAACCCGAAGGCTAACGTGTTGGCATCGGTACCGGGAACACCCATGGCTCGAGAAGCAGTGATCGCCAACTCAATCCCACAAACGGCGACTATCACCAGAAGCGCCGCCAATCTGACGGTGGACTACGCCGGCGGCGCGCCGGGCTTCACCCCAATTCAAGGCACTTCACTTCAGTACGCCACCAACACGATGACCCCGGTCGTAATGGTGAAGCCGACTTCGTACTACGCCTGTGAAGGTGGTGTGTGGTTTGTTTCCCCGAGTCCCACGGGTCCATGGGCGGTCGCCACCTCCGTTCCTTCATCGATCTACACGATCCCAGCGAGCTGCCCTATTCATTACGTCACCTACTCCTATGTGTACGGCTCGACCCCTACCTATGTCTACGTGGGCTACACGCCGGGCTATCTAGGAACCGTCGTGGCTCCGGGCGGGGTCGTGGTCTATGGCACGGGATATGTGTATCCGCCCGTCGTCGTCGGCACGACCTATGTCAGCTACCCGCCCACTTACGGATATGGCGCCGGACTCGCCGTCAGCGCGGCGGTGGGGTTCGCCTTTGGTTATGCTGCGGGCGCAGACTCTGCTTGTTGGTGCGAACCTCATTGGGGGCCTTATGCGTACGCCTACCCGGCGGGCTACAGCTATACGCATGTCAACGTCAATTCCGCCAACTTCTATACTTCATGGGGCACCGCCGTGCATGCCACTGGCACCTATGGATACAATCCGTACACCGGAACGAGTTGGGGTACCCAGCACGCTTCCACCTACAATCCCTATACGGGCACCTCGGGTGATCTCAACCGCGGTGCGGCTTACAATCCTTATACGGGCAACGCCGCCGCCGGAAAATCGGGCTCTTGGTACAATCCCTATAGCGGCGCCAGCGCCCATGCGCAAAGCGGCGCGACCGCCAATGCCTACACCGGGAACTACGATGCCGGCAAACAAGCCAGCGGCTACAACCCAAGCACGGGCACGTATGGCGCGGCGAGTAAAGGCGTGTCCGGGAATGCCTACACCGGTCAGTCTTCCAGTTACGATCGCGGCGTGGTGGGAAATACCCAAACCGGCAACAAGGTCGCCTGGAACAACGGCAACATCTACACGGATAACAACGGCAACATAAATAAGTACAACCCCTCGTCGGGCGGATACGACAAGTACGGGAGCAGCGGTTGGCAATCCTCCTCCAAGCCAGCCTCCTCTTCGTGGTCGGACAGCGGCTGGAACAGTTCAAGTTGGAACCGCTCCAATGGCACCTCGAGTGATCTGGACCGTGAGCGCTGGGGCCAATCTACTGGGTCACAACGCTTCGACAGTTGGAGCCGTTCGGGAGGCGGCGGTTGGGGTGGCTCACGCGGCGGGGGATTCCGACGGTAGTCCCTTTGGGCAAGTAATGGAGTGTCATGGCCCAGGCTACTTTCTCCAAATTGAGTATTCGGCCTCGCACTTGGACCAAGCTAATTATTGGTGCGCTTTTGTTGTTCATTGCCCTCGGGCTGGGAAAATACGTCGGGCGCCACTTGCCCGCACTGGAGGCGTGGATCGCGGGTCACGGGGCTCTGGGATGGGCGGTTTTCATTGGGCTCGTCATTGTCAGCACGTCCGTATTTGTGCCGGACAGCGTCTTCGCCGTCCTTGCCGGCGTGCTGTTTGACCTCGTGGGCGGCACGGTTTTGATTTCGGTTGCCGTGTTGATGACGGCAGTCCTCGATTTCCAATTGTCGCGAAAATTCTTTCACGCGACGGTCCGACGCTGGCTCAGCCGCCAACCCCGCCTCGCGGCCGTCGAACGCGCCGTTAACCGCGAAGGCCTTCGATTTCAGTTTCTGCTCCGACTCACACCAATCAGCCCCGTCGCGGTAAACTACACGTTGGGAGTCTCCAATACCCAATTCTCCATCTATCTGATCGCCTGCCTCGGGCTGATCCCTGGGCTGTTGATCGAAGTGTACTTCGGACACCTCGCGAAGCACCTTGCCCGGGTGGCTGACAACCCCGCCGCGCATTCGCCGCTGCATTTGTGGCTCTCCGTCTCCGGGCTAGTGCTGTGCATCGGCGTAATGGCCTACATTACCAAACTCGCGCGCGACGCCATCGCGAAAAGCGAATCGCCCCACCCGGAAACCGCTAATCCTCGCTAATCGAAACCGGCATTGGGATTAGTAGTCGTACAGTCCCTCATCCCGGGTAAAACCGCCGCCAGATCGCGGCCCGCCTTCCCCACCCATCGCGTCTCCTAAGACATCACCCATATCGGCTTCAATTTTTTCCGGGTCTTCTCCGGCTTCGAGACGTTTGATGGCGATGTCGAACTCTTTGGGGATCGTTCCGTCAGGCATCACCCCTTTCATTTTCTTAAGCATGTGGGCCATGTGCTTAGGATTGTTTTCGTCGAGGTGCTCCATATCGTTTTCTATCTCCGACATCGCCCGAGCCACTCGAGGATCGTCAAAATCAGGCATCCCCGGCTCGTCTTCTCCGCCCTCGCTACCCGCGGCCGGTTCGGCGACCCCTTTGAGCGTAGCAAAACGACTGATTTCTTTGCTGAGGTGTTTTCGGCCACATTTCGGGCAGGTCGGCGAATGGGACGGATTCACTCGTTTTGACAAAAAGCTGAAGACGCGCCGGCAATGGGGACAGGCGAACTCGTAGATCGGCATGGGGAACAATCTTGAAGCGCCGTCGGTGGCGTCAAGCCGAGCGCACCTTCGCCGCCCGAAGCCCAGTGGAGCTCCATCGTTGAACCCGCACTCGGGAGGGGAGTTCGCCTCTGAAGGCGAGGATTGGCGGGCGCTCCCCAGCCCTATTTCGGAGTTCGGGTTGAAGCCTATTCCACGGCCCAACCGAGGGGTGATTGGCAAAGCCCGAAAGGAAACCCGCTGGCCCATTTTGTTCAGGCTGACGTTTCGGTGACGACTCTTGGGGAATGGGATTACCCCGCTGTCCGCGAACCCACCTTGGCGTAAGCTACTTCTAACTAATGTATTGCAACCTGGGATTTCGGCTCGAGCACGGGTGATCCGACGGCTTTGGCAGGCGGTTTGCTTCGCCGCCTTGGCCGGAGCACGCGTCAGCGAGCTTTGCCGGAGTATTCTGGCGCGACCAGACCACTGGTCGGGTTGAGCGGATAAAGAACCAAAATGCAACTAGGCTATCTCATCGACATGGACGGTGTCATCTACCGCGAGAACCACCTCATCCCGGGTGCGGCCGAATTCGTAACGGCACTCCTGGCGGCCGGCACACCGTTTCTCTTTCTGACTAACAACTCGGCACCGACTCCAGAAGATTTGGCCGTGCGACTGAAACATCTGGGCATCAGCGGAGTTTCGGCCCGGCACTTCTACACGTCGGCGCTCAACACTGCCGATTTCCTCAGCGAGACGGATCCCGCCTGCACGGTCTTCGCCATTGGCGACGGCGGGTTATTGACCGCCCTCAATCAACGGGGCATTGCCAGCGACGCCTTGCGCCCCAGCTACGTGGTAGTCGGTGAAGGCACGCCCTCAATGGAACGGCTTACCAAGGCGCATGAATGCATCGAGCGCGGCGCCCGATTGCTGGCGACGAATCCCGACAATTGGTGCCCCGTCGCCGCCGATAAGACTCGGCCCGGAGCCGGTGCGACCGCAGCCTTTCTCGAAGCTAGTTCGGGCCGTCGCGCTTACTACCTCGGCAAGCCCAACGGCTATATGTTTCATCGCGCCTGCCGGAAACTCGTCGAGCAAGCGCATGGTCGCCCGGAGCACTATGTGATGATCGGCGACACGATGGAGACCGACATTCGCGGCGCCATCGAGGCCGGGATTCACGGATACCTGGTGCTGAGCGGATCGACCCAACTCGAATCGGTCGGCGATTATGTCTATCAACCCACGCGGGTGCTCCAGAGCGTAGCCGATCTCACGCCCGAGATTCTGACAGGCAAACCCTCGGATCGGCTCGACAGTCCTGTCTTTGCGGACGGCAAGTTTCCGCGCGGCAAGGCTGGATCGCGGCATCAGACCGACGTCCTAGCGCTATACAAACCGCGTCCTCGGCCGGCGATGACCAAGTAAGCGGGGTAACAGGGTTCGCCGTGATCGTGCTTCGGGTCGGAACGGCAAATACTTCTGCGCGGGGCAGGAGTTTTCGTCGAAGCGTCGACCGCAACAATCGACGCAGGTGTGACCCCAAGAAACGCCAGGCTAGGCTACCGACGCCGCGGACGAAACGTGCGGCCGCGCCGAATTAATGCGCCCAGCACGGGTTTGTCGCGACGGATGCCACCTTCAGCCGTAAACAACACACTCTGCTGATAGTTGAAGCCTTCCAGCTTGGTCCGTTCGATCTTCTTGCCGATGAACCGTTCGATGTCCGCGACGTGGCTCTTGTCGGCCACGGCCATCAAGGTGAACGCATCGCCCTCGGTTTGGGCGCGTCCCGTCCGCCCTATGCGATGGACGTAATCTTCCGGATGTTGCGGCACGTCGTAGTTGATCACATGGCTGACGTCCGGAATGTCCAAGCCACGCGCCGCGATATCGGTCGCCACCAGGACCTCGAAGAACCCATCTCGGAAACCCTTCAACGCATGTTCTCTTTCCTTCTGCGTCCGATCAGAGTGAAGGATGGCGACGGCGTGATTGTTCTTCTTGAGCAAATGGCCGATGCGATCCGCTCGAATGCGAGTCCGGCAAAAAATGATCACGGAGTCGTAATTAACTCGCTCCAGCAAGGCGAGCAGGAGGTCGGTCTTCTGCTCATCGACCACCGGATAAATGACATGTTTGACGGTTTCCGCCGGAGACCGCCGTGCGCCAATCTCAACCGATTCCGGTTCGTGGAGAGCCCAGCGAATCAATGCCGCGATGTCCGGAGGAACGGTGGCGGAGAAGAGGCTGGTGTGCCGCTTTTTGGGACAGTGTTCAATGATCCGGCGAACGTCCGGCATAAACCCCATGTCCAGCATTCGATCAGCCTCGTCGAGTACGAGATATTGGACCAGGTTGAGCCGCAACGTGCGGCGTTGAAGATGGTCTAACAGGCGGCCCGGGGTCGCGATCAGCACATCGACGCCACGCCGCAGAGAATCATTTTGAAGGCCGTAGCCGACGCCACCGTACACGAGTCCAATGCGCAGCGAAGTGAATCGAGCCAACGCTCGAAAAGCGGTCTCGACCTGAGCGGCGAGTTCGCGAGTAGGCTCGAGCACAAGGACGCGCGGTCCGGGCGCGGGACGATCGAGCTTCGTCAAAATGGGCAAGGCGAAAGCCGCGGTTTTCCCCGTACCAGTCTGGGCGCTGCCGATGAGATCTTTCCCGGCAAGAATGAGAGGGATAGCTCGCAGTTGGATGGGAGTCGGCGCGGTGTAGCCCATCGCCTGAACTCCTTGGAGGACTTGCGTTGAAAGCCCCAATTGTCGGAAAGGCATTCGGCAGCCTAGGGGGGCCTGAGAAAAGAGGAAAGTGTTTCGCCGCGGACGAACGGGCTCGGCGGGCTCGGTGCATCTCACGATTCTCAGCCAGAAACCTCTTCCGGCGCCGAGCCTGCAGACTGGCTTTCATCAGCGGTTCAGTAACGGCGCTGGAGTTCAATGCTCACACGTGCAGGCGTATTCGAGCCGTTGGCATTCCTGGCAGGTCGCGAGGTCGAGCTTGAACCGAAAATTCTGCGGTTTGACGCCCGCCTTGGGGCGCACTTGCACGACGAGGTTGTAGCCGTCGCCTTCCGGGAGCGTGGTCTGGCTCCGGAGGGCGTCGCCGTCCTTCGCGAACTCAATCTTGACCTTTCCGCTCTTCGCTTCCGCGATGACGGTCACCGTCTGCTCCGAGGCGGCGACGGGCTTCAAGTCTTCGTTGTAGAAGCGAATGATCACGCGGCGATCTTTCTCTACGAAGAACTCGGCGCGAGGTTGGGTTTCCAGGAGTCTGCCACCGTTGGGGCCGCCCAAATGCTTGTGAGCGTGTTGGGGTTGATCCGCAGCGTTTTCAGCGGCGACGGTCGTGAAAGCCAGTCCCACGCCAAGCGCGGCGGCCAAGGTGAAGCTACGAAGGGTTCGATTCATAAGAATTCAAGCGTGATTAATCATGCGAAGAAACGGGTTACGAAAGCTCGCCTTTGGGGTCAGCCGCCGGCTTTAAACAGCACTCCACCCATTCGTAAAGCGTGGGCAGCACCACGAGCGTGAGAAACGTGGACGAGAGGATGCCGCCGATC
This sequence comes from Verrucomicrobiales bacterium, assembly GCA_003445095.1. Classification (GTDB taxonomy): domain Bacteria; phylum Verrucomicrobiota; class Verrucomicrobiia; order Limisphaerales; family UBA9464; genus UBA9464. The sequence continues at coordinate 18,761 of DLVS01000816.1, read as the reverse complement.
ACAACCGTCGCGAGCGGACGCTGCACCTCCGCGCCCGCGCCTTGCGCCAAGGCCATCGGCACAAACCCCAACGACGCAACGAGGGCGGTCATCAGCACCGGGCGTAGGCGGGTGAGCGCGCCAAGATTCACAGCTTCAGCGACGCTCTTGCCTTGTTCGCGCAGCAGATTGAAAATGCTGATCATCACGAGGCCGTTCAGCACCGCCACTCCGCTCAAAGCAATAAACCCAATTCCTGCGCTGATGCTGAACGGCAGCTCGCGCAGCCAAAGAGCGAAGACGCCTCCGGTAACTGCCAGCGGGATCCCCGTGTAAACCAGAACCGATTGTCGCACGCTGCCCAGTGCGAAAAATACGAGGACGAATATGAGCAGCAACCCCAGCGGCACCACGATCGCCAGCCGAGCGCGCGCTTTTTGGAGGTTTTTGAACTGTCCGCCGAACTCGATGGTATAACCGGGCGGCACGACCACCTTCTCGCTCACCTTGGCCATCGCTTCGTCCACGTAACTCTGCACATCCCGTCCGCTGAGATTGACCATGAGGGCGGCGCGGCGTTGACCGAACTCACGGGTAATCGCCGCGACCTGTTCGCTATTCTTGAAGTCGGCAACTTTGCTCAGGGACAAGAGTCCGCCTTCGACCCGCACCGGCAACCGGCCGAGGTCGTCGAGTTTTTGGCGTTCGTTCTCCGCCAGGCGGACCACAATGTCGAAGCGACGATTGCCCTCGATTAGCTTGCCGACTTCTTGCCCCGCTAAGGCGGATGTCATCACTTTATTAATTTCGGCGGCGTGGAGATTATAACGCCCCAGCGCCGCTCGGTTGGGTACCGCTTCGAGACTCGGGGACTTGCCCAGGGCATCGAACTCGACTTCACCACCGCGGACCCCTTCGAGCACTTCACGCACCTCGTTGCCCAATCGTTCCAGCGTCGCGAAGTCGTCGCCAAAGATCTTCACCGATATGTCAGCGCGGACACCTTCAAGGATTTCGTTGAACCGCATTTGAATGGGCTGCGACACCAACGTCCCTTGACCTGGAACATGCCGACCGATTTCTGCCGCCATCAGTTCTGCCAGTGCGCCTTTCGTAATGGTTCGGCCATCCACTTTCCGCCAGTCCGCGGGCTGCTTCAGCATGATGTAGGTGTCGGCGACGTTCGGCCCCATCGGGTCAGTCGCGACCTCCGCAGTGCCAATCCGAGAGAACGTGTAGGCCACCTCAGGGAACTCTTTGAGGAGCAGCTTCTCACTTCGTTCCTGCATCGAGACGGAGGCATCAAGTCCGATGCTGGTGGTGCGTATGAGCTGCACGGCCAGCGAGCCTTCGTCGAGTTGCGGCACGAACTCCGCCCCAAGCCGGACAAAAACGAAACTCGCCAGTGCAAAAAGGCCAACCGCGCAAGCCACCACCACCCAGCGGAAGCGCAGTGAGAAAGTGAGGACGGGAGAATACAGTCGCTTCGCCCCATGAATAAGCCACGGGTCTTGCTCACGGATATCGCCGCGCAAAAACCACGAGCAGAGCGCTGGCATCAAGGTCAACGACAGCACGAGCGCACCAACTAACGCAAAAATCACGGTGATCGCCATCGGCCGGAACATTTTCCCTTCGATGCCCGTGAGCGCGAGAATCGGAACATACACCACGGTGATGATCACGACGCCAAAGAACATCGGGCTCGCCACTTCCTTTGCGGCAAAGAGAACCTCCCGAGCCCGTTCTTCGGCGGTGAGGCGGCGTCCGAGTTTATGCTGCTTTACTCCGAGGTGACGCACGATGTTCTCCACCATTACGACCGCGCCGTCCACGATGAGGCCAAAGTCTATGGCACCCAGGCTCATCAAGTTACCCGAAACGTGGCCCTGTACCATCCCGGTAAGCGCAAAGAGTAAGGACAACGGGATGGCGAGCGAAACGATTAGAGCCGCGCGCCAGTTACCGAGGAGAAGGAGCAGCACGAGTACCACGAGAATCGCACCTTCGAAGAGACTTTTCTCGACCGTCCCAATGGTGCGGTCGACGAGCACGGTTCGATCATAAACGGTCGTAATCTTAATGCCCGGCGGCAGCTTCTCCTGGATCTCCGCTAACTTCTCCTTCACCCGCTGCGCCACGAGGCGACTATTTTCTCCGGCCAGCATCAGCGCTGCGCCCAACACACACTCGTCGCCATTATAGGTGGATGCACCCGTCCGCATCGCCGAACCGATACCCACTTCCGCCACGTCTTTGACGCGAATCGGCGTCACGCCGGCGGCGAATTTGAGCGGCAGGTCGGCAATCTCTTCCAAGGTCTGCACCCGGCCAGCCGCCCTCAGATTGATTTGCTCGCCGCCGATTTGAACGATGCCGCCGCCTGCGTTCTCGACATTTTCACCGATGGCGTCGGCCACTTCGCTGAAGCTCAAGCCAACACTGGCAAGTTTGCGCGGATCGGGACTGATCACGATTTGCTTCTCGTATCCGCCGCTGGCGTTGACCTCCGCCACGCCGGGCGTGCTGCGAAGACGAGGTTTCACCAGGTAGTCGTGAATCTGTTTCAGCTCCATCAGTTGGTCGGCGCGCTTGGCGGGCTTGTTGGTCGCGTCTGGCGAATAATCCACCACGTAGTAATAGATTTCGCCGAGGCCGGTCGAGATGGGCGCCAGCTTGGGCGCCAAGCCCGGCGGGAGATTGTCCGCGGCGTTTTGCAGACGTTCACTGACGAGTTGACGCGCGCGGTAGATGTCCGTGCCGTCCTCGAAAATCAGCGTCACCCGAGACAGGCCGAACTTGGCGAGGGAGCGCAGCTCGGTCATACCCGGAATGCCTGACATCTCCATTTCGATCGGGAACGTAACCAGTTTCTCGACCTCTTCGGGCGACAGAGCCGGAACCGACGTATTCACCTGCACCTGCACGTTCGTAATGTCAGGCACCGCATCAATCGGAAGCCGCCACGCCGACCAAAGCCCCACGCCGACCAACACCAGCGTGGCCAGCAACACGAACACGCGCTGGCGGACGGAAAATTCGAGGAGGCGGTCGAGCATTGGTTCAGAGGACGGCGGTCAGAAGGCAGAGGGCAGAGGTCGGCGGTCAGAGGGCAGGCGCCTTGGAAAGTCGGTGCTTTCTGAACTTTGGCATCTGGCGTCTGACCTCTGTAGCCTTTGGATATGCAAATCAGATCGGCCAAGGAACTTGTCGCCTACGAGAAGAGCTATGAACTTGCGATGCGGATATTCAGATTGAGCAAGACCTTTCCACTGGAGGAACGGTATGCCCTCACGAGTCAGATCCGGCGAGCGTCGCGCTCGATTTGTCTCAATCTCCGCGAGGCCTGGGCCAAGCGGCGCTACGAAGCGCATTTCGTTTCCAAGCTGACGGATTGCGATGGTGAAAACGCCGAGACGGATTCGTGTTTGGATTTCGCCCTTGAATGCGGGTACGTCACCATAGCGGAACACAATAAATTGGCGGCCCTCAGCAGCGAGGTCGGCAAACTGCTCGGCTCCATGCTGCTTCATCCCGAAAAATGGCTTCTGGCTCATAACTGATCTTTGACCTCTGTTCGTTGACCTCTGACCGTTGATTTCTGATTTCTGCCCTCAATGGCTGTGTCCGCCGCCTTTGGTTGCCCGAAGTTCGACGAGGTAGAGGATTTCGACTGGCCGGGTGACCACCGAGTCGCCTTCGAGCAAGCCTTCGGTGATCTCCACGAAACCATCGGCCTGGGTTCCAGTCTTCACGGCGACGCGTTGAAATGCGTTGCCGTTGACGGCGTAGACGAACGTCCCTTCCGCGGTGCGCAACAACGCGCTCTCGGGAACCACTGTCTGACTGGCGCTGGCCGGTAGGCTCAGGGTGGCGTGGAGGAAGTTGATCGCGGTCGATGACGGGGTTGGGTTGGGAAATTCGACCACCACCTCCGTCTCGCCGTCGACTCGGTCCTGCAGGGCGCCAATGGATTTCACCTTTCCCTTGAAGGTCTTACCGTCCTGGGCGCGGAGGACAACCTCTTGGCCTGGTTCGACTCCGGTAACAACGGTCTTGGAAATCAAACCGATCGCCTGCCAGCGCGCTGGATCGTTTGCTCTGGTGGCGGGAAATGCTTGGACCACAAATTGGACGTTTCTCACCAATGGCTTTGCTGCAACTCCGATCGTTTCCAGCCCGAGCAACTCCTTGGTCTCTTCTTCGACCCGCACGCCCTCACCATTCTTGTAAGACGCACCGCTCGGTGGTTCAGCTTCTCCTTCATGATGGTGAGCGTGCCCCGTTTCAGGGCGATCTGTGGATTCTTCTGGGCGTTTGCAACCCGCCAAGAGGAACAGGGCCACAGCTGCTAGCAGGAAGGGTCTCATCGGACCGGGCCTCCCAAATCCGGCGGTGGAGCGGGACTGTGAGCCCTGGTAGGAGACGAGGTAACGAGACTCCCTATTCCTCCCCGTGACCACGCGCCGCTCCAATGAGATGGATTACTTCGTCTCCTACGGGGCTGGCTCATGGCCGAGCCTCCGGCGGTTTGGTGGTGACGAGCGGCTCGGGAAGACCCGTGAGCAGTTCCAATTGCTGCGCCGCTTCCAACGCCTCACGCTTCGTGTCGAGCAGGCCGCTCATGGCCTCGAGATATTGACGCTGCAATTCGACATAGGTCGCCGCCGGGAGAGCACTCAATCGATACTGTCGATCAGCCAGATCCGCCGCACTTCGGAAATGCGCGATGGCATCGGGCCGCCAACGTTCCATTTCTCGGAGCTTCGTGCGGTAAGTCGTGGCCGCCTGGATCACCTGCCGGTCGGTGTCCCGCTCGGCAACCGCCAGCAATGTCTCTGCCTGCAGTTGTCGCGCCTTCGCCGCGGCGATGTTTGCTCCGTTCCGATTCCACAACGGCAACGGAAACGAAACGCCCGCCCCGATGATGCGTTCGCGGTCGACCGCGTTTTCTTCCGAAATCATCGGCCCAACACTAATTCCAGGCCACCGCTCGTTCTTGGCCAAATCCACGCGGAACCCCTGTTGCTCGAGCTCGACCGCTCGCAGCCGGAGGTCGAAGTTATTGGTTCGGGCGAGACTCAGAAGTTGCGGGAGCTCAAACGTTGGGCGAAACGACAGCTCGGCGGGTTTGACCACCAACCGCCCCGAGTTCGTTAGTCCACGAAGCGCGTTCAGTTCCAACAGCGCCGACTCCACCGCGAGTGCCGCTTCTGCTGCCTGACGTTGGGTGGTGAGTTCGGTTGCCTCGATGACTCGTGTCTCCAGGAGGGGAGTAATCCCAGCGGGATCGCGCTGAACGAGCACCTCTTTGAGCGCGCGCATTCGGTCGGCCACCTCAGCGGTGGCTTCCGCCTTTTCTTCTGCGGCGAACAAACCGTAGGCCAGGAGCCGAGTCCGGGCAGCGAGCGACGCCCGGAACCGAGCCAATCCCAATTCGGCAAGCGCCACATCCCGGTTGGCGATCGCCTTGCGGAGCCCAAGCCGCCCGGGCCATTCAAAATTCTGCATCGCCGAGACCGACCAAGCCAGACCTTCCCCGGCGAGATTGTCGGCCGCATCGCGAGTGCGCTTGGTGCCGATGGAACCCGAGACTTCCGGATTCGCGAGTAGTCCGGCGGTTTTGCGGCCGGCTTGGGCGGCCGCGATTTCTGCTTCATAAAAGCGGAGTTCCGGACTCTGCGCGAGGGTGCTGCTGACCAACTCCTCGATGGTCACAGCATCGGCGGACGTGGCGTCATTCGCGGCGCGGGCAACCAGTCCAATCGCGGCAGCGAGACAAACGGTCAGATAGAAAATAGAACGGGACATATCAAAAAAGCGGCGGAATTTGGGCGGACCTATCCGCCAACTGCAGGGAGGGAACACCCGGGCACGAAAATGCCGGGATAGTACCGCGGCGCCCAAACGGGTGCCGTCAGCTCACGCAGGAGGGAGCGCGCGGCGAGAGAGCCGTGCGTAGGAGAAACCGCCAGGCAGAAGGTGCTCGCTCATCGCGTCGGGGTGGTGATGGCAGAAACTCAGGAGCGCCAACGAAGACCTCAACGACTTCACCACGACTGATATCAAAAACTGGGAGGAGAGCGGGTTTTAGATTCAGGTGCAGACCTGAGCTAATCACCAGCCCACCATCAACAACCTGGCACAGTGAACAATGATCGCATCCGCCCGCCGGAGTTGAGCCCGAGTGTTCCGAACAATCCTGGGAATGCTCCACGCCAACGCCGAGCAGCTCCGAGACCTCGCAATGCGCCGTCAATGGCACCCAGAGGATCGCCAGTAGGACGCACAGGATGGAATGGATTCGCCGCAACAATGGACTGAATAGCCGTAGGAGTCGCATCCGGCAAATCCTGATTGAGAAGACGGGTGTATTGGGAGAGCCATGCCGCGGAAGTGAAGAAACTCGTTACGGGAGCCGAACCGACCGATAGATGCGTGTCCGATTGGTGGCGGAGTCGAGGTCCACGTACCACTGAGGTTTGTTGGTCAGTGAAATCGTGTCCAACAGTTGCCACTCAGGGCTGTTGAAGCTGGGTTTGAAGTCGATCCGATAGCGGCCGCCCACTTCACCCACGATAACCAATCCGACCAAGGCCTGTGGAGTCAGTTCCGGATCCAACACCGTGACGGTGGCCGGCTCGCTCGACACGGAGCCGTCGCTGTTACTCACATCAACGCGGTAGGTATCCTGATCGAACGCATTCACGTTGGTCAGAACGAGGGTCTGGTCGGTAGCCCCTGAGAGTGTCCCGTTTCCCTTCCACCACTGGTATCGCAAAGGCAAGGCACCCGTAGCCGAGACCGAAAGAGTCACCGTTTCCCCCACGCCGGCAGACTGGGATTGCGGCTGACTCGTAATTTGCGGTGGGGCGATGACACCTCCCGGCATGAGTACGATTGCGTTGGTGGCGCCATCCTTTACGCCATCGACCAAAATCTGCCCCAGATTGTTTATGCCGTTGGCGCGGATGAGCACCGTCGTCGCCGAAACTTCGGCGGGCACCAAGGTATTGAGGTCCACCATCGCACCTCCCTGATAAATCATGGCCCGCCATTGCCCATCCGCCCGCTGGGCTCGGCCGACGATCACACCCGAGTCATTGATACCAACAGCTTCGCTTTCCGTGCCGCCCAAGGTGCCCAGGTCTTCCATTCCCTGCCCCACGTGACGGAACGCATGCCAAGGCCCCCCAGCTTCCTGCACCATCCGACCCGCGACTGTGCCCGCCTCGTTGATGGCATGGGCTTCACTCAGCCGGGTTGCTGCGTCAGAAGGGTTATAAATTGGCTGACCAGGAGGCCGCATATCGAGATAGATCACGTCGGTCTGGTCCGTGCCCAACTTGGCCGCCCGCGCTCGCACTCCCAAATACGGCAAACTGGCGCCTTCCTGGCTGGCCAAGTAACCCACCTGAATTCCGCTCTCGTTTACCTCGAGAAGCTCGCCGATCACGAAAGTCCGAAGCGTGAATTCCCCGTCCGGAATATATTTTCCGCTAATCGGGATCACTGGCGTTCGGAAAGCGGGGAGCCACGCACCGACGCCCCAGCCGCTGCTATTGATCGCATTGAGACGGTACTCACCCGATCCCCGAGTAAGAGCGTCGGACTCGCTCCACCAGAACTGCACGGGACCGACGGAAGTTCCGGAACCCAGAACGACGTTGGCATCACTTAGGTACGTTGCACTGATATCGACGAATGGATCCCCAAGTGGCCGAGGAACGACGGGAATGATCTCAGTCCCTCGGTGAAAATATGCTTTATGGTCCTGATTGCGGGCGACGTTGCCACTGTTGTTGATGGCGACGCCCGTACCAGGCCCAAGATCCACAACCGAATAATCGGCGACCACCGGCACGAGTCCACTCGCGATGAAAAGAGCAATAGTGCCGGTGGTAGGGTATTTCATAAAAGCTCCGAAAGGTATCCATCGGAATCCTGTCGGCAAACACGAGCTGCGGCCAGTCGCTGCACCAGACGGCTGCATCAAGCTCTGAGATCGGATGGTAGGCAACGAGCGCTCCAAGGGCAGAGCGGACTTCAGTCCGCAGGAGCGTTCTTCGCGGATCGGGCGTTGGGAATCTCCGTACGCGTGGCCCGATTTGGCCGTCCGGCGGAACAAATTCCGCGCTCCGAGGGAACTTGCTGCCGCCCTAGCGGCACCAGTCCGTTTCTGAGCTTAGCGTTGCCCACTGAACCAATGCCTTGACGCCACCGGTTCACCTTGATGACCTCAATCGAGTCCATGCGAATAAACCCTCGAATGTATGTCGCCGTCGTCTTTCTGACCGGCTGGGCATGTCTGAGTTCGCAGGCAGCGGAGCGCCGGGCGTGGTCCACGCTCACCAATTGTACGCTCATCGTTTCAGCGAATGGTGATGGCGATAGTTTTCGGATTCGATCGGGAAATAAGGAGCTGAATATCAGACTGTACTTCGTTGATGCACCGGAATGCAATTTGGCCTATCCCGAACGCGTGCTCGAACAGAGCCGCTATTTTGGAGTGTCTTTGGATACAGCGATTGCCGGAGGTGTCGCCGCCAAACATTTCACGGAAAGACTCCTAACCAATCGGACCTTCACGGTTCGAACCAGCTTCGCCGTAGCAGGTGGCCGCTCGCGGGAACCCAGATACTACTCGATCGTCGAACTGGGGACGAATAGTCTGGCCGAAGCACTGGTAGCGAATGGCTGGGCGCGAACCAAAGGCATGGTGACGACACCCGAAGGAGGACGTCCCTCCAAAGAGGTTGTAAAGGACCTCGCAAACTTGGAGTTAGCCGCGCGGGTACAGCGCCGCGGAATCTGGAGAAGTTCGGATTACCGCCTGCTCAAGCCGATCGTTCCGCCTTAGCACCGATATCCAGGAGCCAGGCAACTTAGATCGAAACGACAATTCCCTATCCCAATCGATTTCATCGTCTGTACTTCGGCACGACAGTTACGGCATTGAACTGGCACGAAGAAAGTAGAGGTCACTTAACTGGTCAGCCTCGAATCGGACACTAGCGACGCCATTGGGGTTGGGCTGCGCAGTTGCGAGAGGTTCCCAGTGGATCAGGTCAGGGCTGCCAGATACCGTGACTTCCCGGCCCTCGGCGGCGACGATTTGGAGTTCCAACGCCTCGCCTGAGATCCTGCGGTATTCCAGTCGGAGTTCTGGCGGAGTGGGGAATAAAGTTAGCGAGAAGACGAAGTCGCCCGTCGCTCCGGAAACTCCATCTATAGCAATTCGGTATTCCGTACCGCCGCTCGCAGCAAACGAGAGGGCTGCGTTCGTCGAGCTAGCTGCTGTTGACGCCACTGGAATCAACGTCGCGAGATCAGCACCCCGATACACCGCGAGCGCTGGAGCGGACAGAGTACCGGTTATGCTCAGGTTAACGTTTCCGGTCGCCGGAGCTATCCATCGGTACCACACCGAACGTCCACCATCGCTGTTCGCGTGGCGGGGTTCACCGAATTCTCGGGTAGTGCCGAGATTGGAACCTTCTGCCGCCGCGGCCAATCCTGCGAGGACTCCGCCCGCTTGGAAATTGTCATTTCTTGGAAGCGCGCGGAGTCGCAAGGTCGCTCGGATTGGCGCAAAGACGGTGCCCGCATCTTCGACAACCAGCACATACTGGTTCCAGGCTTGTGCGGAAAAGGTAATCGTCAATGCCCCAAAGAATCCTGACTCAGGTGACGGCGCCTTTTCAACCGATGTGATGGAGACGCGTCGGAGTGCTTCCAGCCTGTCTCCTTGATACACCGCTGCAGACCCCGTGATTGCGCCGCGGCGCACCAAGGTTACTTCTACTTCGCCCGATTCGGGCGCGCTCCAATACCACCACAGTGAGCGAGCGCTGGGTATGCCCGTGAGAGAAAGTTCGCCGGGTTCTAACGTGGCGAGATCGCTCAAGACCTCCCATGAAACCCGATATCCCTCCAATGGCTTTCGATTAGCGAAGGCGTCGTTGCTGGGGAGCACCGTGATCGTACGGTTGGTCGTAGTTCCTACGATCCAGCCGTTATCAAGCCGGATAGTCGCGGCGATTCCGTAAACCCCTCCGGCAGCTGGAATCCAATTCGTCGAGAATGGTTCCTGTTCGACACTGAGGAGCGGGTGTTGGGAGAACGCTTCGGTTACCAAGAATTCCACGTGCTGAAATCCTTCAGGCTTCAATAGAAGCTTCGCCGATAAGGGAACCGCGCTTCCTGACCGATACACAACCCCCGACTCCGGCGACTCCAACTCGATGAGAGGCGGTATTTCAAAGCGCATCTCATACCAAAACCCCAGCCCGAAATCGCCAACGCCTTGGTTGGTGCTCGGACCTGAAACCGAGAATCGGTATTCCTGACCAGCACGGACATTAACCTCGCTTCCCGGCCACTGTGTCTCGACCGGACGACCGCTCAGAAACAACTTCTGATCGTACACGCCGCCGCCAGAAATCAGAACAGTCCCGGTAATCGGTGAGGTCCATCGGTACCACAGGCTGCCCCCAGGGAGACCACTTACCTGAACTCGGGTCCATGGGGGATCGGCCACGCTGTAGGTCGCGTTGTCGCCGCTGCCGCTGATTCTCGGTGCCCAGGCGGACAGTCGCACCGCGCCAGAAGGTTCATCATTACGAGGAAGGACAGAAATCGGTGCCGAATCGATGACTCGAAGATCTCCGGACACATTGGTCATGTAGGCGCGGACGACGAAGTTGACGCTCTGGCCCAGGTCTACTTCGGCGGCAAAGGGCGGAACCGACGCGCTGCTCTGATTCTGCGAGAAGAATTGCGAGACTCGGCCGTAGGCCACTCCCGCTGTGTGATTTTCCACCAATGGATCAAAATCTGAGAGGCGGACTTGAAACGGACTGGCAGTACCGATGACCTCGACTTGCGCGGAGGTGAAATCAAGCCCCATTGTGAAGGGGCGTGCCGGGATGCCAGAGTACTTAGGGCGGACGGCAATTAGGTAGTCTGCCCCTGATTCCGCTGGAAACGTGGTAACACGGCGTCCGTCGAACACGATAGCCAGTGCTCCATCTTCAACCCACGGTGAACGCGGACTGACAAATAGAAGATTAGTCCCTTCCATTTGGCGATAGACGATAGCAGCAAGCTCGTCCGACGAATCCGCGGGAGCAGAAAACGTCACGGTACCGGTTCCATTCCGGGGCGCCCTCCATTTCCACCAGAGGCTCGGCCCTAATTCGTTGAAATTGTGAGCAGCGTTGGTCAGTGACGTCGTAAATTGCACTGGAGTTTGCAGTGTTAGGGCGTTTTCACTGCGGTCGTTGACGACTTCCTTCACCGGACCATATGCCAAGGCAAAATCCTTGAGAGGCTCAGCGGCCGGTCCCTCGACTGACAATCGATAGTGAATCCCAGCTTCGACTCCGATACGCCACGGCCCCACCGGGAAGTGGTGTCCAATCAACTCCCAGGACATATCAGTACTTTTCTGAAAGAGGCGAAGTTGCGGATAGCTATCCCAGCCCGTGGTCGCGGAGAACCGCAGGTCCAAGTTCCAAGCACCGGTTTGGTTGGCTTCAAAGTCATACCAAACACTACGGTCAAAGCCCCGCGGCAGCTCATCTGGTTCCGTGGTTGCGAACGAATTGTTACCTGAAATCAATCCGCCTTCGCTCACGAGTTGAGTCGCATTGGTTTGATCGTCGTTGGCAGGTCGAAGCAACTGCTGAGCCTGGAGATTTACCGCGCGAATCGTACTGGCTTCGGCCGCGGCACGGAACGCGTAGGTTGCGCCTCGACGTGCGGCCAGCGCGGGAACTCCCGGAAACCCCTCCACCACGGTGAGCGGCTGGAGAACCAATCCGCCGTCCGCTTGCACTTCGAACGCCGAGAATTGTGGCGCATTATCCACTTGAATGAATGCGAAAGCGTCCACCGGCGCAGTCCAGTGCCACCAAATGGTGCCCGGCCGGGATCCAGCGATGGGCGGTTCGTTGGCCTCTACGGTAGCTCCTCCCAGGTCGCCGATCGAGGCAAACCGCTGTCCTTCCGCGACGATCGCATCGGCAAAATCATCACCCCGACGATAGACGGTAATGAATATGGGCGGTGACGCGTAAATCATGGTACCGACTCGGCACGTCGCTCGGAGGGTCACTTCGCCCCGCGGAACATCCGTGAGAACGATGGGCGAGGACGGCTGGCCCGTCGCTTGCCCACGGAGTCCGGCAATTGTTTCCCAATAAACGGTCGGAATTCCTCCGAGGGGAACTCCCTCAAGTCTTACCGCGATTTCGGAGGGATCTGCGAAATCGCTCCCGGTAGGGGGCGCGGCGATGAACATTGGGGAAATCGCGGCGCCCATCTCATAGACGCCTGCTTCATCGCGCTCTTTTCCGCAGACCGCTACGTGATACGTGGTTCCTGCGGTGGCGGGCCAGACCCAAGTGAACTCGTCGATTTGCTGGCTGACCTGGGCGAGCGCGGCCAACTGATCTCCAACGTAGGCTGCGAGAATGGGCGAGAACCCGTAGCCACGAATTCGAATGGTCGCCAAGCCGCTTTCCGTCGGCTGCCAATTCCACCATTCCGACGGCCCTTGGCCCACGCCCCCATGCACGGGTTCACCAGCGTCACGGGTCTTATCGACCGTTTGCCCCCAGGCCGAAACTTTGGCCTCCGAGTAGTAGACCCGGGAGTCAAACTCGTCGTACCCGAAGCTCGATAGGTTGCGCACCACAAATTCGGCCACATCGGGAGTCGCCTCGGTGCATTGGCTCCACGCGGCGAGATGATAATTCACTCCTTCTTCCACGGGGAATATGCCCGAACCAATTGCCATAACTGGAGTAAGGCCGTTGAGACTCGATCCCCTGAAAAACGCGATCCCCTGATCACAGGTTGAAGTGCCTTGGTAAATGACCGCGGCGTATCCAGTCCTTGGAGGCACCCAACTCCACCAAGCAGACTTCTGTGCAGGTTCACCATCAATCGTCAGAAGCTGGTTTTCATTCGCTTCGAGGGTGGCATCCAATAGATAGGCTCGGAGAGAAATCTCAGGTCCGGAGACCGAGATGCGGCGCTCGAAATCGTCGTTATCGGGACTAGCGATGCATCGGAAGCCTGCTAGACAGAGTGGAAGCAGAGCATACCGGCCGAAGGGTTTACGAGCTGAAGGCATGTCCATTCGATTACCCGAGATCGCCTCGGGTTTCAATCGCAGAAAGCCTACTGCGATAACTCCGGAGGGATCCATAGCCACGCTCGACGGCCTATCCGGTAGTCTGATTGCCACCGGGATGCGACCTTTCTCGCTGGGGCCATTGCACCCATCACGCCGTGGGGGACCGGCCTATTTCGGTAGCGACACTTGCTCTAGTCGCACCGACTCATACCCGCGCCGCTTCGCGAAAACACGGTAGTCGAAGGCAATGTCATTCTGAGCAATTCCAATCGGCCGCACCGTGAACGACGTCGCCGTCTTCTCAGACACATACAAATTCGCCTCTCCCAAAGGCGTGAGAAAAATATGATAGCGCTCGCCTAGGTTGACCGTTTCAGCGAAGGCGGACTCAAAAGCCACCAGGGCCACGCCATTGCTCAGTTGCGTTGTCCCAAAATCCTCGAACCAACTCTGCTGGCTCTCCACCGCATACAGCCGTCGCTGACCATATGAGCCGGTGGTTTCTACCGCCAACTTGGAACCCGCTACGTCCAGGTCGCCGTTGACGAAAGTGTCATCACCCAAGAAGGCGCCCTCGCGCGATGGTGGCCCGTCCCAAAACATTCAGTTGCCGCCCCACTTGAACCAAGCCGTCGTCGCCGACGAACAAAAATAGATGCCGTCGAAGTTGTTTAGAATTCGAAATTTACTGTCGTGGGGACTGCTCCCGTCATCTCCCCATACGGATTTTGATTCGAAGCAATTAGAGCAAGCAATTTGCTCAGGTCTCCCCCGAGTCCCCTGCTCCATTCGATTTCAACCTCGTCGTCTCGACACACCCCCTACCCGTGGCCGACGGCCAATCCGATGAGTCCTCCAGCGATCACCAGCCACGCCGAGTTAATCCGATAACGAACCAACGCCACCGCCGCGACCAAGGCGATCAGCACTGTGGTCAAGTCGATCAACGCTCCGACACCCAGTCGCCAAGTCACTACCGCCATCAACGCCAACGAAACGACGTTCACGCCGTCCAGGAAGGCACCCGCGGTCGGCGATTTCCGCAACCGGGGCACGAGGGGCCCGCTCAACGCGACGAAGACAAATGCCGGCAGAAAAATTCCTATCGTGGCGACGGCGGCGCCGGCCGGGCCCGCCAGCAAATAGCCGATGAACGTGGCCGTGGTGAACACCGGGCCTGGTGTTAATTGGCCGACCGCGATCGCATCGAGTAACTGGCTTTCGTTTAGCCAGTGCCAACGTTCGACAAGGTCGGCCCGAAGAAATGCCAGGAGAACGTAACCGCTTCCGAAGAGAACCGAGCCGACTTTAACAAAAAACCAGAACAGCTTTCCCAAAGCGAACGGCGCGGAAATAGTCGCGGCGGCTGTGGCGGAGGTCACCGAATTCAGGGCCGACGTCGCGCCAATCAGTGGAGCAAGGGACGCCGTGCTATTGGTGGTTCCACGAGGCAGCTCCCGAATGACAATCATCAATAATCCGCCAGCCAACAGTAGGATTAGCTCATTAAGCCCGGTGAAATTCAGCACCGCCGCACAAATTCCCATCGCAGCCAGCAACTTCGTTTTGATTGCAGTGCGCCCGAGATTCCAGAGCGCCTGGATAACCACGGCGATGATGACGGGCTTGATGCCGTAGAGAAGTCCTTCGACTTGCGGCAGCGAGCCAAAGCGCACGTATGCCCAGGCGATGGCGGTCACGAGGAAAGCCGCCGGTAGAATGAAACATGTTCCGGCCACGAGGAGACCTAGCCAGCCGGCTCGGCGGTGACCGATGTGGATCGCGAGTTCAGTCGAGTTGGGGCCCGGAATCAAGTTGGACGCGCTCAACAAATCGAGGAACTCCTCCCGCGTGAGCCACTGGCGACGCCGCACCACTTCGTCCTCCATCATGGCGATATGGGCCGCGGGCCCTCCGAAGGCAGTCGAGCCCAACTTGAAAAAGAGTCCCGCCAATTCCCGCAGGCGGCCTCGACGAGCCGGGTCAGGCGCCTCCCTAGTTAGGCCACTTCGCATCCGGGTCGGTGTTCATGATAGGCTGCGGTGGAACCAACGGAACCTGTGGGCGCAAGTAGGGCTTCTCGGCCGCCTGGTGGCAGGAATAACAGCCTTCCAAGGTCTTCCGATAGCCCGCCTCAAAACGTGCTCCGTCCTTGGCTTCGATGCTCGCGCCTAACTCACTCAAGAGCGAGTTGTCAATTCCCTCCAGGATCCCGCCCAAATCAAGATCGCCAGCCTTAGTCTTGCGAACCGGAATGATGCGCACAGCCCACTTGAGATGCGACCTCGTCTCGTCGAGATAGAATTTCGCCAACGGCCAATTCTGCCTTTGGCCTGCGAACCAAACGTTGGCGAAATGATAGCCCACATCCGCCATGGCGTGCGACTGGTCTGGCACCAGGCCCTTCAAGCGGCTCACTTCAGTCTGGAGCGCTGTCAAATCAAGGCCCTTGTCTGGCGGTGCCGCCGCGACGGCGGTAGGCAGTACGGAACGATAGGCACCGGTCATCGCCATTCCGCCGAGGGCAACTCCACAAGCCAATATCAGGAGACTTTGGAAACGAGAATTTTGGTTCATAATTATTAAATGTTGGGCTCGTTGGCGGACCCATTCATCCACCGACCCGACAAATTCTCAAGACCAGCGCCGTGACGATGTACGCGTCCGCGTCCTACGGCGACGCTTCCCGAGAGTCCGCAACCGTCACCATTGCAATGCGCCGACGCTGGAACCAGCCAACTCCAATCAAATCATAAATACCGCGTCCCAGCCGGTTCCAAACTCCGTACTTCGACACTCCCGCCACTCGCGGCCGATGTTTTACGGGCACCTCGCGGCAGCGAAATCCACCACCAGCCACGAGGATCGGGAGGAATCGATGTAGTCCATTGAATGGAAAGAGTCCTTGGAGGCACTCCCGCTTGAAGGCCCGCAACGCGCATCCCGTGTCAGCGAAATCAGCCTGTAACGCGAGCTTTCGGGCCACTCGCGCGATACGGGACGATATTTGCCGAAGGGTAGAGTCCTGGCGATCCACTCGGTGGCCGGAAACGAAATCCAGTTCGTTGAGCATCGCCAACATACGAGGCAACTCCGACGGGTCGTTTTGCAGATCGCCGTCGAGCGTGCAGAGCAGCGGGGCGGTCGTCCGCGACAGGCCCGTCCAAACCGCGGCGCTTTGGCCACGATTCTGGGTGTGACGAAGCCCATGCACTCGTGGCTGGCGCGCCTGGGCTTCCAGAATCACGGGCCATGTCCGGTCTTTGCTACCATCATCAACCAGCACGATTTCCCACGGCCGTGTCTCCGCAGTGAAGACGCGTACCAATTCGTCCACTAACGGCGCGACATTTTCGGCTTCGTTGTATAACGGAACTACGATGGCAATCTCAACGGGCACAGGCGCAGATTACCTGCCATTGCGGCAGGAGTTAAGGCCGATGTCGCGGTGATCGAACTGTGGTAGGGGCGAGTTTCACCTCGCCCCCATCTAGTCCCGTCGCGCGTGGGGTCGCCCGAATGACAAAAGGGAAACTCCACGCGCCAATCGCTTCCCGCGTTCCCTGCCGGGTCGTTCACACGCCAAACGGAAATGAATAGGGACGTGGTGGAACACAGCCCTACCGCGTGGTAGGGACGAGTTTCACCTCGCCCCCAACTAATCCGCTGCGTGGGCGGAGGCGCCCGACGGACCTGAGGGGAAACTCCACGCGCCAATCGCTTCCCTCGTTCCCAGCCGGGACAGTCACACGCCAGACGGAATTGAATAGGGCCGTGGTGGAACACAGCCCTACCTCGCGGTAGGGGCGAGTTTCACCTAGCCCCCAGCTACTCCGCTGCGTGTGTGGAGGCGCCCGACGGACCTGAGGGGAAACTCCACACGCCAATCGCTTCCCGCGTTCCCTGCCGGGTCGTTCACACGCCAAACGGAAATGAATAGGGCCGTGGTGGAACACAACCCTACCGCGTGGTAGGGGCGAGTTTCACCTCGCCCCCAACTAATCCGCTGCGTGGGCGGAGGCGCCCGACGGACCTGAGGGGAAACTCCACGCGCCAATCGCTTCCCTCGTTCCCAGCCGGGACAGTCACACGCCAGACGGAATTGAATAGGGCCGTGGTGGAACACAGCCCTACCTCGCGGTAGGGGCGAGTTTCACCTCGCCCCCAACTAATCCGCTGCGTGGGCGGAGGCACCCGACGGACCTGAGGGGAAACCCCACGCGCCAATCGCTTCCCTCGTTCCCAGCCGGGACAGTCACACGCCAGACGGAATTGAATAGGGCCGTGGTGGAACACAGCCCTACCGCGTGGTAGGGACGAGTTTCACCTCGCCCCCATCTAGACCGCTGCGTGTGGAGGCAACGGAATGACGAAAGAGAAACTCCATGTGCTAAACGCTTCCCACCTTCCCCGTCACAACGTTCACCAACTGTTCGGAATTGAATGGGGCCGCGGTGGAACACAGCCCTACCTCGCCGACGTGACGAACCTATCTTGGCCGGCGCAACGCGACCACCGCGTCGCGCAACTCCCGCGCCAGCACCTTTCGATCTTCACCGGGCAATCGGGCCGTTCCGAAGGCGACGCGCGCTCGAATCCAGTCGTGCGACAACAGCTTGAAGAAATGCGGTACAAAGGTGTCGTCTCGCCAATACGCAACATCATCGGCGACGCGGCCGGTGCTCACTTCGTAATTTAGACCCACCGGAGCGACAGCCCAGCAACTAGCGACGGCCGGCGCCAACAGTCCAGGGCGAAACGGCAAGACGTCATCGCCACCGCTGCTGGTGCCCTCCAGGAACACCGCGACTGGCACCCCGGCCGCGATCACAGGCTCAAATCGCTGCGCCACCTCCCGGAGTTCATCCTTTCGTTCCCGTTGCAAAAACAACGTCCCACCGCAGTCCGCCAGCGTGCCGAGAATGGGCCAACCTCGGACCTCGGCCTTGGAGACAAAAACGACGGGAGTCGCCGCGGCCAGAGTTACGATGTCGAGGTAGCCGAGATGATTCACGCCGTAGAGCGCTGCTTCGGGGGCGGTTCCGACCGTCTCGACCGTGAGATTGAGAATGCGACACAAGCGGCGCGCATGGCGGTGAGTCCACTCGGCGCGACGGCGCGCATCGATGCCGTTGGCTTCATGAGGCCGGACCGCTTTATGAAAATCGCGCACACTCGTCACGCTGAAGGCGAGGAAGCGAAGGAAACGTTGCGCAGTGCGAAGCGGACGGCGAACCATGTGGCGGTGTTGTAAGAGGTCGCCCGCTCGGCGACAACGTTGCGGATGGTCGGATGGCAGGGGCGAGTTTCACCTCGCCCCCATCTAATCCCGTGGCGCGAGTGTCGTCGCCGGAACGACCTGATGGGAAACCCCACGGGCCAAACACTTCCCACGTTCTCAATCGCGACAATCTCACGCCAGACGGAATTCAATAGGGCCGTGGCGGAACACAGCCCTGCCGCCCCAGGGTGGTAGGGACCAGATTGACCTCGCCCACATCTAATCCCGCGGCGCGAGTGGCGTCGCCGGAACGCCCTGATAGGAAACCCCACGGGCCAAACACTTCCCACGTTCTCCATCGCCACAATCCCACGCCAGACGGAATTGAATAGGGCCGTGGTGGAACACAGCCCTACC
>DLVS01000843.1 GCA_003445095.1 Verrucomicrobiales bacterium | reverse complement strand
GTCCTCGGCTACATCTTCGAGAAATACATTAACCAAAAGGAATTCGGCGCCTACTACACGCGCCCCGAAATCACCGAATACCTCTGCGAGCAGACCATCCATCAGCTCGTCTTAGACCGCGCCAACGCCGGCTTCGACGAGGCGCAAAAGCTCCACGCGCAAGATCCGAAGTCCTATCCTGCGCCCCGCCGTTTCACCGCCCTCGACGACCTCCTCTTCCATGCCGACGGACCGCTCTGCGGCCGGCTGTTGCACGACGTTCTTCCGCGACTCTCGCTGCTCGACCCCGCCTGCGGCTCTGGCGCCTTCCTCGTCGCCGCGCAAAAGACCCTCCTAAACCTCTACACCGCCCTCCTCGGCCGCTGCGAAGCGCTCACCCACCGCCCCGTCATCGAATGGATCGAGCGCGAAAAGAAAGGCCACCAGGCGCCGGTGGCCTACTGGCTGAAGAAGAAAATCGTCACGGAGAACCTCTACGGCGTGGACCTCATGGAAGAGGCCGTCGAAATCGCCAAACTGCGCCTCTTTCTTTCGCTCGTCGCCTCGGCCGAAAAGCGCGACCAGCTCGAACCGCTGCCCAACATTGAGTTCAACCTGCTCGCCGGGAATTCCCTCATCGGCCTGCTTCACGTGGACGCCGCCGCCTTTGACCAGGGTTCCGGCGCGAGCGGCAGCGCGGGTCAACAGCGTCTCGAATTCCAGCAGCGCACCGGCGCGGGCGAGCTGGCGATGACCTTTACCTCGAAGACCGCGCCCACGCTCCGGGAGAAAATCGGTAGCTACCTCGCCGCAAAGCGCGCCTCTCGTTATGCCGCCATCCTGGAAGACAAGAACCGCTCGATCGCGCTCTACAAACGCCACGGCGCCGCCGGCGGTGAAATCGAGGGGCTAGCTCAAGACGAACGCCTGCTCAACCTCCGCGCTCACATTGAGAACCTGCGCCGCGAATCCTACGAGCAACTCAACAAACTACTGCTCGATGAATTTCAGGCCCTGGGCATCCAGTATCAGCAGGCGACTTGGGACACCGAGAAGAAGAAGGAAGGCAAGCCAGAGAAACGCCCTCTTCGCCTCGACGACATTCGCGCCCTCCAACCCTTCCACTGGGCCTACGAGTTTGATGACATCCTGATCGGCCGCGGAGGCTTTGACGCCATCATCACCAATCCGCCGTGGGAGTCGGTCGAGCCGGAGGCGAAGAAGTTCTTCGCTGAGCATTCCGACCTGGTGACGAAGAACAAAATGACGCTCAAGGATTTCGAGAAGGAGCAGGCGCGCCTTCTCAAACATCCCGGCGTGATGGACGCATGGCTGGCTTACCACTCGCGCTTTGACCATGTGCGCGCCTACTTCCGCTCGTCGCCTCAATTCGCGAACCAAGTGCCGGTTATTGACGGCAAGAAGCAGGGCAAGGACGTCAACCTCTACAAGCTCTTCCTGGAGCAGTGCATCCACCTTCTGCATCCCAAGGCGCGGTGTGGTATCGTCATTCCGAGCGGAATCTATACCGACCTCGGTGCAATGCGCCTACGGCAGATGCTTTTCAGGGAGACGCGCCTCACCGGTTTGTTCTGCTTTGAAAATCGGAAAGAGATTTTCGAAGGAGTCCACCGCAGCTTCAAATTCGTCGTGCTTACTTTCGAGAAGGGCGGTGGCACCGACGAGTTCCCCGCAACTTATATGCGGCACGATCCAGCCGAACTCGCCAGCTTCCCGGAATCGGCGGCGCTTCACGTGAGTGTCCACTTGGTGCGCAAGCTCTCGCCGGATTCGCTTTCACTCATGGAGTTTCGCAGCGAGGCGGAAGTCAAAACCGCAGAGAAACTGTTTCGATTTCCTTTGCTCTCGGAATCGATCGAAGGCCGTTGGAACTTCAAAATTCACCGCGAATTTAATCTCACCGACGACATCGCCCTCTTCTACGAGGAGCCCGGAAAGAACCGCTTGCCATTGCTCACCGGCAAGATGTTTCACCAATTTACGTTGACCGGCGAAGGCTCGGGCTACTGGCTCGACGAAAAGGCCGGACGGAAGGCGCTGGCAGGTGGGGAAGCCTCTCAATCGGTCACGATGGATTACCAACGCTATCGCTGGGTCTATCGCCGCATTGCCCGCAATACCGACAGCCGCACGCTGATTTCCACCGTCGCGCCGCGTAATATGTTCACCGAAGTGAACAGCCCGGTACTCGACCTCACCGAGAGCGGGGCGAGCACGGCAGAGCAACTCTTTCTCTGTGCTGTGGCCAACAGCTTCGCGCTCGACTGGTATTTGCGGCTCAAGGTCACTACGACGCTGAATTTTTTCTACATTTACCAACTCCCCATCCCGCGCCTGAGCGCTGGAGATACGGCGTTCGGCCCATTGGTGGAACGGGCGGCGCGACTGGTGGGGACCAGCGCGGAGTTCGACGATCTGCTGCGGGAAATCTTCGGCCCCAAGGCCACCCACCGCACCCACGGCGCGCGCGACCCAGCCTCCCGGGTCCGCCTCCGCGCCGAACTCGACGCCCTCGTCGCGCAGCTTTACGCCCTCACCGAGCCGGAATTCACCCACATCCTTAAGACCTTCCCCCTGGTGGACGAAAGCGTCAGGTCCCAGACTTTGAACACCTATCGCGACCTCCTGCATCTCGGCCGACTACCCGGCTCCCGCGAATGAAGACCAAACGCAATCCAAGCGATACTCCCGGTCCCTGCCGGTAACCTGGTACCAACCAAGGGGCCAGGTCTCACTTGTGACCAACACTTCAATCATCGCGTTTGCCGCGGCCACCAACAGGAGGGCTGAATGAGGCTGCCGAACGCGGAACTCGCAAAAGTCGAACGTGAGAAGATCACCGACTACCTGCTCAATCCTGAGCACCGCTACGGCGCGAGCAAGGCGCGTTTCTTCGCCGCCTTCGGGTTTCGCCAGGATGCGTGGGAGGTGCCCGCGTCGGCATTGCGGGAGCACGGCCAGCGGAACGAGGTGGCACGGACGAAACGCACGCCCTTTGGCCCGCGCTACGAAGTCGATGGGATACTCCGCACGCCAGATGGGCGTGCGCCCCGCGTCCGGACTGTGTGGCAGTT
>DLVS01000097.1 GCA_003445095.1 Verrucomicrobiales bacterium | reverse complement strand
CGATAGGTGTCCTGTCCCTCGCCGATTAGGCGCGCAGGCGCGGTGGCTGCGACGTCGAGGTCGGTCAAGGTTAGCCGGACTTGGTCTCCGCCATGTGGCGAAGCCGTGCTTTGTGGCGAGCACCCTCCACCAAGATTCGCCGCATGGCCTCGGTGGCGGCTAATGCCGGGGGCGGGAAGCGCTCAGCTAGTGGCAGCGAGCGCGACGGTCTGGCCTCACGAGACCAGTCATGCTTCGCCGGTAGTCTCAGCCGGCTATGGCGTCGTGGCGTGAGCGGATTCCGTCGGAAGCATGATCGTTACTACAAATCCGGCGGGCTGCCGATTCTGAAAAGTGATCGTGCCGCTGCACCCTTCGACACAACTTCGAACAATGGCCAAACCCAAGCCGGTCCCGCCGGTTTCGCGGCCGCGAGCCAAGTCGGGCCGGAAGAATGGTTCACCTAATCGCGCCAACGCGGGCTCGGGTACTCCGGGACCTTCGTCGGCCACGGTCAGTGTGATCCGCTCGCCGGTCGCTGAGCCGCTCACAGTAATCGGGCCTGCTGCCCCAGCGTAGCGGATCGCGTTGCGGACGAGGTTTGCCAGGGCTCGCCCTAAGCGTTCGGGATCCGTGCGACAAACCAAGTGTGGCGGGATGGAAACGACGACGTTGGAATCGCTCGTGCACTCCCGATCCACGACCTCCTTCACCAAAGCGTCGAGTTGAACTTCGCGCCGTGAGGCTTCCGGCGGTTGCAGACCTGCTTTAGTGAATTGCAACAATTCGTTCACCAATCCCGACATCTGGCGGACTTCGGATCGGACATCTTCCAAATATTCTCGTTGCGGCTCGGTGGCTCGCTGATCGATCACGCCCAAAGCGATTTCCATCCGGGCGAGCGGCGAACAGAGTTCGTGGGCGATGTCGCCGAGGAACCGTTTCTGCCCAGTGACGAAACCTTCAAGGCGGCTCGACAACCGATTGATCGCGCTACCAAGCCGACCCAGCTCGTCGTTCCGGCGGTCGTTGACCACCACGTCGAATCGCCCTTCGGCAATGCGCTCCGTGCCCTTAGTCATCTGTCCAACGCACCGCGTGATGCTGCCGATGAACGGAATCCACCACAGTGCCGAGATCAGTAGGACCGCGCCGCCGGCTATCCACCAAGGGCGGAAGTCGATGAACAGGCCTCCCGCGCTCAACGTGGTGGAACGCACCGCCAACAGCCCCGGAGGACGTCCGCGTTCGCCTGGGGGCATCGTGGGACGCGCCACTAGCCAATAGCCTGGTGGTTCCGTCGAGCGGAAGAATGTTCGAGGCATTCGTGGTTCAGGGCGCCCCAGCCCGGGCTCCCGAGGAAATTCCGCACTGAGCGGCGGTCCATCGAAGCTGCGGGGCCCCGGGGTTCCTGGACGCGGACCTGGCCCTCGCACCCGTTCGCGCAAAGCTTCGGGGATTTCGATCGGGGCGCCTGCAATTCGCTCACGTCGGTCGCCGAGCAGCACGAAGTCCACTCCGTAGGCGTTCCCAAATCTCGCTAAGGTTTCATCCCACTGTTCCGCCGGACGGGTCCGCAGTTCACCATACACAACATCCGCGACCTGTTGCGCGCGATCCCCTGCGAATGCCGCCAGAAGAGACTCGACCCGAAACTCCGACCGCACCACTCCCCAAAAGACGATTCCCAACAAAACCAGGTTCAGGAGAAACCACGCAAAGAAGCGGGCGTACAATGGCAGCGGCAGCCTCATTCCGCGTCGGGGTTGATTAACATGTAGCCAGCCCCTCGATAAGTCCGGATGAAGCGGGGACTCTTGGGATCGTCGCCCAGCTTTTTCCTTAGCGCTGAAATGTGAACATCGATCGAGCGATCAAACACGTCGTAATTGCGGTCCCGAATTTCTTCGAGGAGGACCTCGCGGGTTTTGACTCGGCCTTTCCCGCGTGCCAGGCAAGTTAGCAAATCGAACTCAACCGGAGTTAGGTCGAGGGGCTGATCTCCGAGTACCGCCGTCCGCGTGTCGGGAACCACCCGCAGTCGGCCGACGACGAATTCCCGAGGCGCCGCTTCTCCATCCGCCGGTGCCCGGGTCGTACGTCGGGTCACGGCGCGGAGTCGGGCCAATAGTTCGCGCGTGGAGAATGTCTTGGGAAGATAATCATCGGCGCCAATTTCAAGGCCGACGATTCGGTCGGCTTCATCGCCTCGCGCTGTCAACATCAGTACGGGCACGTCCACCTTGGCGCGGATGCGTTTGAGTACTTCAAAGCCGTCGAGCCCGGGAAGCATCAGATCAAGGATCACCGCCTGCCAGGCTTCCGTCGTCGCGCGTTCGACGCCGTCGGGTCCGGTATGAACTGCTTCCACCGCATAACCCATGGGCTCCAGATAATCGCGGATCAGCCGACACAGCTTCCGGTCGTCATCGATGACGAGCAGGCGAATGCCCGGGGCAGGGGAGTCGTTCATGGCGTCTTGACGAAGAAGAGCGTAGCGTCGGCCTGCGGCAAAATCCGCTTCATTTACCTCGGCTTAACAATTTTCTGGCGAAGCCGATTTCTGGATATTCACGGATTCATCGCACGCTCTAGTTCTGACTGTTGCCCACGGTCGCCGATGTGTGACGGAAACGGCGTTGGGGACGGCGCCTCGCCGTCCGCGTTGGGCGTGTGAAGTGGTAACCGTTTAGATTGTAGGGACGCTCCTGGGCAAAGGGATCGCGAAGTGATCCGGCTTGACTTGAGTTCCATGGTCTCCGCCATGAACCGCGGAGCGGCTTTGGAGTGCGGTGGCAGAGCGTGAGCGGCGACACCGCTTTGCCGCGGCGCGTGGAGAGCAGATTCGCCCGCCGATTTTTGGCTGAGCCCGTCCGGTCGACTAAAAGCGCCGTCGCGCTGCGCTTCCCGGCGCACTCCCAAAGGGTACGGGTCATAGAGAGCAGGCACCTCCACAATCCGGACGTGAATCGAGGCCATGATCCTGGTAGCCGCCGACGGTAGGAGGCGCTGACTAATGCGACGCGTGTGGAAACACTGGGGGTACCCACTGGGATCGTGGCGCGAGAGGAGAGTGCGCATCGTTCCCTCCGCTACTCCGGTTCATGGAGAGTTCCTTCGTCCACAGTCGGAC
>DLVS01000822.1 GCA_003445095.1 Verrucomicrobiales bacterium | reverse complement strand
CTCTCGCGCAAGCTCAACAACTCTCGTTTCGAGGATGAACCGAGATGCGGTTCTAATGCACCCGAGGTTCGCGGGATTTGCGATTGACAGGGGATCAACAGATTCAGAACCTAAAACTAAGCCCATGCGAATCGCCCATATCGGACTAAAAGGGTTTCCGGCCAGATTTGGTGCCGATCGTGCCGCCGAGGCTGTCATTCGTCGTCTATCGGAGAGACATGAAATTACGGTGTACTGCAGCAGCCGCCATACTTCTTCCGATGCCAACATTCCGCGCGTAAGGTTAGTCCGCATCCCTAGCTTGGCTGGCAAATATACGAATATGGTGTCCGCCGATTTGTTAGGAGCGTGCCATGCGGTATGCCGCGGGGATTACGAGTTGATTCATTTGCATAACATTGAGGCTAGTTTTGTTCTGCCGATCCTTAAATTGCGATATCCGGTAGTGAGCACCGCTCGGGGACGGCATACGATTGGAAACAAATGGGGAAGAATAGCACTGACAATCATGCGCTCGATGGAAGTTCCATATATATTCTTGTCCGACATTAGGACGAGCGTATCACAGCCCGATGCAAAATATTTTCTCAACCGTTTCCGCAAGTCGGTCGCTTGGATTCCGAATGGGGTCGGGATGGCTCCCGAACCGGACGTCGAGTCTGCAACAAAGTTATTATCCTCCTATCACCAGCCTGAGAGTGGATATATTTTATTCGCCGCGGGCCGAATTATCCCCAAAAAGGGTGCCCACGTGCTTTTAGAGTCCTTCCGCAAGGTAAGGACAGATTTGCGGTTAATAATAGTCGGGGATCTGTCGCACTTGCAAAGATACGCAGCTGAATTGCTAACATTAGCGGATTCACGTGTGACGTTTATAACGTTTGAATCGTCGTTGGCAACGTTGCTAGGTTTAGTAAAAAGGAGCCGGTTGTTTGTCTTTCCGTCCATTTACGAGGGAATGTCCAATATGTTGTTGGAAGCGGCCTCGATTGGTACTCCCGTGGTTTGCAGTGACATACCGGCGAATACAGGAGTGTTGCCACAACGGGCACTTTTTTTCTCATCAGAAAATACGCTTGATTTAGCTGCGAAGCTGGATTGGGCCATCAATCACCCTGAAGAAATGCGGACACTAGGATTCGCAGCACGAAATTGGGTGCTCGAGAAATTCTCCTGGACCAAAATTGCTGAAGCATACGAACAATTGTATAAAGATTTAAATAACCGTCGTCAGGCGGCAGGAAGAAATTGTCCTGAGACAATTTATTATGCTTAGAATGGCTTTGGAGTCAGGCGTAATGCTTATAGAAGGGGTCGGCGGTGGAACGTATCATGAAAACGAGAACTATTGTCTTGTGCGTCTCGGAAATGTCGCCGGTCCTGGTTCGGAAATGGGTGGACGCTGGAGTACTCGAAAATATAGCGGGCCTAATGGCTCGGGGCGTAGCTGGACGCACACGATACGAGGTGCCCTTTTATCTGACTCCGCAGATGTGGGCGACAATTACTACCGGTGTTAGTGCGGGACGGCATGGTGTCTTCGATTACTATCAGCGCGACCAGGATGGCAAGGTAGGGATAACTGACGGAAGCGTCGTGGCCGTTCCACGCTTCTGGGACCGAATGGCTGAGCGCGGCGTGCGCCCGGGGGTCGTGAACCTGCCGCTGACTTATCCGCCGCGGCTCCATTGCGGATTTATGATTTCTGGACAGGATGCTCCGGGAGATCATGTCTCGATCGCAAAGCCAGAAGCCTTCTATCATGAGCTACGGAAACGTTTCGGGCGATATCACCTCAAGGACGTCTTCCCGGGCGGGCAAGACAAGGAATCGTACGCCGCGCTCCTCAGCAGCGAGGCTGGTCGGCAGACCGAAGTATTCGAAGCGATCGCGGCGCGGGACGACTGGGACTTCCTGATGCTATACACCAGCGGCATAGCGATGGCGCAGCACTATTTCTGGGCCCATCTCGAGGCGGACGAGCCGCGAGATCCGAACCGGCACGTCGTTCGGGACGCATTCCTCGCTGTTGATCGAATGGTACAGACGATCAGCGCCGCGGCCGGTCCCGACGCGAACGTCTTTGTCGTTTCCGAATGCGGCGCAGGGAGGCTCGCAAAGGGGGTTAACCTCAATGCGTACTTGCGTCACCGGGGCTTCCTAACATTCAAATCAACGGCCACGACCGCCCGGACGGCGCGGCGCATAGAGCGCGGTCTACTCACTTCTATCAGGGCGAGGGCGCAGCGCCATTTGCCAAAGCGCTTTTTTTATTGGGCCAATCGCTCGCCACTCAAGAAATGGATCCAGAATCGTCTCGCGAGCGGGGCAATAGACTGGCTACGGACCCGGGCATACCATCGCGGTAAAGGAGAGGGAAACATTTACTTCAACATGGCTGGGAGAGAGCCGCAAGGTGTCGTCACAGAAATGGAGCGAGCGGCGTTGGCTAAAGAAGTTGAGGCGAGCCTGCTCGCGCTTGAGGACGAAGGCGGCGAGCGCCCGGTCGTTGCCGTGCATCGCCGCGAAAAGTTGTATGCCGGGCCTTTTCTCGAGTATGCCCCCGACATGATTGTTGAGTGGCGGGACGCCGCTTACATGCCAACGGAACGGAACTTTGAGGACGAAGCCATTTTCGGTCCCCGCTGGCGTGAGTACATGTATTGGCCCACAACTGGTAGCCACCGACCGCACGGGTTCTTCGCGGCCGCGGGACCTGACGTTTCCAAACGCGGCAGCGTGGACGATATCGGGCTTCTGGATCTCGCGCCGACCTGGCTGGCACTGAGCGGGTTGGAAGTACCGCCGGAGATGGAGGGGCGAGCACGCCAAGATTTGCTAAGCGATGCGCCATTCCCAACGGTGGCGCGCAAGTCGGCTGAACGTTTATGATGGAACGGCACATTTCGGGGGAGGCCCAGGATTCGCCGTCGATCCTTTGGTTCAGCATCTTCGACTGGTGGACGCACAGCCACGGTTACTCCGATTTTCAATTGGCTATGACTGTCGCAAGGCAGCGAAAGGTTCTGCTCGTCAACAGCATCGGCATGCGAGCGCCGACCCTTGGCCGGACCACGCGCGTGGGCCGCCGCATCGTTCGGAAAATCGGCAGCGCCTTTCGAGGCCTCAGGCGGCCCGTAGCCGGGTTACCCAATTTCGCCGTTTTCTCGCCGTTTAGTCTGCCGATTTATGGCGGGGCTCTGGCGCGGTGGAATGCGGCCTTGGCTGCCGACCAAGTGAGGCGTGCGGCGAGACGGTGCAACCTCGAAGATCCCGTTGGCGTCGTGTCGGTGCCGACCGCCTATCAGATTGCCTTGAAGCTTGGGTTGCAGACAGTCATTTACAAGCGCTCTGATGACCACGCCGCATTCTCAGAGGCGGGCGCCGCGGTCGCTGAGGCCCAGGCGCGGATGCTGAAAGAATGCAGGCTTGTAGTTTATGCAAGTCGGGACTTGATGGCGCGCGAGCGTGAGCTTGTGGGGGACCGCGCATTCTACCTCGAACATGGCGTCGATCTCGAGCAGTTCCGTCCTGACGTGGCGCCGGACGCTGAGATTTCGTCTTTACCACGGCCACGGATAGGCTTCTGCGGAAGCCTGCGCGCACATGCGCTCGACATAGAACTGCTCGAGCGTCTCGGTGATCGTTTGGGCGATGCGCAGCTCATCCTCGTGGGTGATCGCTCTGATGCGATCAATGGTCTTCTCAAGCATCGCAATGTGCGTTGGTTCGCTCCGCGTCCGCATCAGGCAATGCCTTCATGTTGGTCCGCCTTGGATGTCGCGCTAATGCCCTATCGCGCGGAGCAGTGGGGACAAGGAGTGGAGCCGATCAAGTTGCGCGAGATGCTCGCTATGGGGCTGCCGGTTGTGTCGACGCGGATACCCGCGGCGATGGCGCAATGCGATCTGGTTACAGTCGCGGATGACACGGAGGATTTCATATCACGCGTCTTGTGCGAAGCGGAGCAGGTCCGGAACCGCACTGTCCGAGTGTCCCGCATCGCTGGCCCGTCATGGAGCGCGCAGGCACAACAGCTGGTCGCTTGTGCCGATAGCTTCGCCAAGTCCAAGACGAATGAGTTCGACCTGCCTAGCCGAACGCGGGAATGATGGAATCCTCAGCTCCACCGCTGGATGCGATGCCCGGTATCGGAGTCATCATTGTCACGCACCAGTCGGCGGCCTATGTCGCCCAGTGCCTGGAGGCGCTGTTGGCCACGGAATACCGCAAGCTAACAGCGATCGTTGTAGATAACGCCTCCAAGGACGACACGTGCGACGAGGTGCGATCATGGGCTTCTGGCGACAAAGTCTTCCAAGCACCGGCGAACTGGCCACTCGCCTCAGCGAAGCCAGTCGCCAAGCCGATACGCTTTGCTGAGCAGGGATTAGAAAAGGAACTGGGCGAAATCGACGCAAATGCACGAGTGACTCTGCTGCGAAGCCCGTGCAACTTCGGCTTTGCCGGGGGCGTAAATCTGGGTATCCGAGCTTTGCTGCCGATCAACGACATTGACTATTTCTGGATCCTAAGTCCGCGGTGCGTTACCTACCGCAATACCCCTTTCGCTTTCGCGCGGCATGCGCGGGAAATCCATAACTTCGCTATCATGGGTGGGCGAATGGTGGCCTTCGACGATCCCAACCGGATACGGGCGGATGGCGGGGTTTACAACCCTCGACTAGGCCTGACGCGACTAGTGAACCTCAATGAACGGAGCGGAAAGCGATCACTACCCAACCCCAAGGAGCTAGACTATATTCCGGGTGATAACATGTTGGTATCCCGTGCGTTTGTGCTGAGCGCTGGTCTATTGGACGAGAGTTGGTTCTTGTATCGAGAGGAGGTCGATTGGGCTTTCCGGCGGGGAAGCCTTCCACTGGCCGTGGCCCCCGGTGCGCTTGTCGCCCACCGCGCCGGCACCTGGAGCAACGGGCGCGACGTCCGAAGTCCGGAATCGGCATTCCTCTATTACCGCAATTATCTGAGATTCAGTGCGAGGTGGTCCCCAAGTTTCCTGCCGCTATCGTATGCTGCCGCTATCTTGAATATCGCAAGTGACTTCTTCGCTAATGGACTCCGGAAGCCGGAGCTAGCCGCGGCGCTTCGCGGTCTTCACGGCCTCCGTCCGCCGCCGGACGTGGAGCGCTTCTTCGACCATCGCACTTGGGCAATCATTCGTTCGCGGCGCAAAGACTCGTCGGCGAGCTGCTTATGGCCCCGAGCATCTGAGAAGAGACGGAGCCAGCGTGGGCGGCATTACAAGACCTACCGATTCCTGAAATCAGTCTTTGATCCTAGATCGTACCTTCATTTACTAAAACTGATCAATTACTATAACTATAATCATGTTACACAGCGTCGCGTAGCGTGGCTCGGTAAAAACTGTGCCTTTGCGCCGAATGTCATGTTTTCTCATGCCGAACGAATATGTATCGGAGAGAATACGAAAGTGGGGCCTGGATGCTATTTATGGGCTGGCCATGAGTTTGGGCACATATTCATTGGCAAGAATGTTTTACTGGGACCAGAAGTGATGGTGACGGCTGCGACCTACCGATTTCGGGACGGGAGCCCAGTATGGGATCAGCGTATGGACGAGGACGATGTCGTAATCGGGGATGACGTCTGGATCGGTACGCGCGCAATCATCCTCCCCGGTGCACGCATCGGGGACGGAGCGATCATCGGCGCAGGGTCGATCGTGCGGGGGGAGATACCGGCGAGATCTGTCGCGGTAGGGGCGCCGGCGAGCGTCAAGGGAAAGCGTTAATCACTCGAGTTCGAGACGTTTGCGCCAGGCGAAAGCGCTGTGATCATGTCAGCAGCTATTGGATAATCCGCCGCTTCACCACGCCGTTCAATCGCTGTGGTCGGTCGTGGCGATAGTTGATAGGCATCCTGACCGCACCTAATGGACATCAGAACCTGGCATTGTAAGGGAAGTAGCTGCTGAACTTGAGGAAGAACGGGCCAACGTCGCGGTCGCGAATATAGAGATACCACCGGTTTACCAAGGCCATGGAGCGGATGATCCCGGGATCGGCGGCACCGTTGGGAGCGGTGCGAAAGCCCCGGACCTTCTCCTGTGCTTTGCCAATTAAGACGACGCCTTCTGAAACTCTGGATTCAACGAAAATGCGCTGAGCCAAGTCGTCCTTGCGCTGGTCCTTCTCGAACGTGATGAGGGGAATGTTCTTCGCTTGAGCAAAACACTCCATGCGCCCAGCGAAATCCTTGGTCAAGGGGTCCATCAAGACGGATCGCCCACGTTCCCTCCGTGAGCGGCCGAACCCCCGAGTGCCGCGTTACTCAGCGTTGTTGCGCTCCGGGAGGGAAGGCCCCACAAAGCGCAGACCGAATCCATCGGGATCGGCTAACATAAAATCGCGGGTGCCATCCGGGTGGTCGGTAAGCGGCTCAACTAAGCGTAGGTTCAATTCCAGCGCGCGCTGCCACTGGGCGTCCACGTCGGCGACCACCAATCGAAGATGAGTGCGCGGGGTCGCATCCACCTCGCCGGCAAACGCCCAGCGGAGGCGAGGCGGCTGACGGAGCCGTAACTGCCGGTCGCCCCAAACCAACTCCGCGGTGTCCACTTCCGAATCCTCAACGAGAAACCCCAACCGCGTGTAGAACGACACCGACCGCTCTAAGTCGCGAACGAATATCTCCAGGACCGGGTCGCGAGGTTCCTGAACAGGATACGACGGGATGGTCTCACCCGAACCCGTCATGGAACCTCGGCGCCGAAGGAGGCGAAGCGGTCCAGCCATCGCCCTGGGTCGGGTGGCGGGCACTAGCCCGTGAATGGCCGATAGGCGGTCAGGAAAAATGCTTTCGGCAGTCATATTCATTCTTGGTTAAGTCAACGACTCAGTGACGTTGGAAATCTATTAGGCGGCTTCGCGGAGTTCTTCGACAATGCGACCGTCGAACAAGTGAATTTGTCGGTCGGCGTGTCGGGCAAAACGCGGATCGTGCGTCACCATGCAGATCGTGGCGCCCTCGCGATGCAACTGGCGAAGGAGATCCATGACTGCTTCACCGTTCTTGGAGTCGAGATTGCCGGTGGGTTCGTCCGCCAACAAGATACTGGGCTTGCCGCCGAGTGCGCGTGCCACGGCGACGCGTTGCTGCTGCCCACCCGAGAGTTGGCTGGGATAGTGACGAAGTCGGTGGCTCATCCCCACTTTTTCGAGAGCTTCCATCGCGCGCTGTTTGCGTTCGCTGGCGTTCAGCCCGCGGTAAGTCAACGGCAACTCGACATTCTCGAAGACGGTGAGATCACCGATGAGGTTGAAGCTTTGGAAGATGAATCCGATCTCGCGGTTGCGAATCCGCGCGCGCGCCGAGTGATCGAGCTGCGCGACCTGATTGCCGTTCAGCAAATAGGTGCCGTCGGTGGGCGTGTCGAGCAAGCCGAGGATGGCGAGGAGCGTAGATTTGCCGCAGCCGGACGGACCAGCAATGGACACGTACTCGCCCTGGGCAATCTCCAGATGAATGCCAGAGAGTGCATGCGTTTCGACTTCGTCAGTCAGGAAGACTTTTTGGATTCCGGTAAGTTGAATGAGAGAAGACATGGGGATTGGTCAGTGGTTAGTTGTCATTAGTCATTGGTCATTGGTCAATCGTTCGCTTGGGAGCGATTTGTGGGGATATCTAGTCATACTCAAGTATAGCGAGTTGGAGTACCCGGAGATTGCACAGGAGGTTCCAGGAGATTTAGTAAATCATCATGAAATCACCGATGATAAGAAACACTGGGCAATTTGAGCATCTGAGGGTGTACCGAATGTCAGAACAGTTGGCGGATTTGATTTGGGAGATCGTAGGAGAATGGGACGCATTTGCGAAAGGCACTCTCGGACGCCAGATCGTACGCTCCGCCGATAGCATTGGGGCCAACATTGCCGAAGGCACAGGGCGGGGTAGCTACCAAGACAATCGGCGCTTTGTTCGAAATGCGCGCGGATCGCTCAAAGAGACCAAACATTGGCTGAGGCGTTCGTTTCGACGCCGATTGCTGACCCGCCGACAAATCGAATCGTTGAAGCCCCTGATCGAGCTGTTGGATCCGAGCCTGAACGCCTACCTGCGTTCGATTGGAACATCCGCGAGTCCGAGAGCGGACGATCAGGGTTCGTCGGACGAATAACCAAGGACTACTGACGAATGACCACTGACTCACGTTAATCCACCCTTACCTTGTTATACCCATCCCACTGACTCATGTCGGAGAGGATGACTTTGTCACCGACGTTGAGGCCCTCGACGATTTCAATCTCGCTCACTGAGCTGCGACCGAGCTTCACGGGCACGCGAACCGCATGCTTGCCGTCAGGTTCGACGCGGAAGAGGCCGACCGTGCTGTCCGGCTGCCCTTGAACAGGTCGGCCGACGTTGAGGGCGTTGTCCAAGCGAGCGAGTTCGATCGTGCCTTCCACACTAAGGTCCGGACGAGAGCCCCGAGGAAGCGGGCCAGTCAGCTTGATTTCCACCAGGACCGTGCCGTTTTGCACGGCCGGATCCACCCGCACCACATTTCCCGGGACGAAGCCGTTGCGGGTGTCGATCGTCGCGGGTTGACCCAAAGCGATATCCCGAGCCTGCGTTTCGGCGACTCGCACCTCGGCCTTGAGTCGAGTCGGCACGACCACCTTGGCGAGGGTTGCGCCCGTTGTGACCCGTTGTCCGGCTTGCAACATCTCACGGTCGCCTAATTGGGTGAGCACGCCTTCGATGCCCGCCCGAACGCGGAGGTTCTCTACCTGCCGGTGGCGCAGATCTCGGAGCGCCCGAAGTTTTTCTCCTTCGGCCTCTTGAACCGCCAACTGAGCTTTTGCCGATTCGCCGAAAAATTCGAGGCGCCGCTCCTCAATGGCCACCCGCGCGGCCAGATCGTCGGCGTGGGCAGTGGATTTCTTAAGCGTGATGGCCGGCACGAGCCCCGCCTTGGCCAAGGTGGCGTCGGCATCCGCCTCCAGACGAGCCTGGGTCGCATCGGCGCGAAGCGTGGCGAGGGCAGCCTCCTGCGCCAGCCGATCACTTTGGAGCTGTACTTTGAGCCGGGCCAGTTGGGTGTCGGCCGAACGCGCCTGCCACTCCGCGTCGAAGGCGCTTTGTTTGAGTTCAGGATTACTCAATTCCATGATCAACGTGTCGGCCGCCACTACCGCCCCTGGCTGGATGAAGATTTGTTCGACCTGCCCACCGGTGTCGGCTTGGACGTATTGAATTTGTTCCGGCACCAACGTGCCATTACCGCGGACCTGCAGAAGCATTTGATCGCGTTTGACGACCCCGAACCAAGGATTCTCCACTCGGGGTGCCGCGGGTTCCAGGCGAGCGAGCAGCATCGTGATGACGCCGACCAGAATGAGGGCGCCAGCGCCATAGAGCAGTTGTTTGCGCCGTCGTTTGCGGGCGAGGTCAGGGCGGGCGATGTCCATGCCGGTGCTGACGGGCGTGAAGCCGCTCATCGGCTTCGGTGTCGTCACCGCTTCCGATGCGCCGGAATGGCCGTTGGTGGCAAGTCGGTTCATCACTAAACTGCGTTGCGCACCAGGTTGGCAATCGCGTCGGCCAACTCCGGAAGCTGCTGGACGAAACTGAACGACACTTTCGCGTGCTCCATAAATGTCAGGAGAACGGCGGCTCCCAGCAGAACAAACAAGATGACCTCGCCGCGGGTTTGCTTGGATTCGGCTATTAGGTCGTGAGCGCTCGAGCGATAGGCAGAGGTTCGATTGCGGGCAGGGCTGGGCGAAGATCGTGCTTGGTCAGAGTGCGGTTTCATGGTTGTCGTTCCTGCGGAATGAGGCGCGGTCGGTAAAAACAAATCCGCTTCGCTGAAACCTCTAACGCAGCGCCCGTGCCAGCTTATAACAGTCACGGGTTCTTCGGCCTAAAGCCCTGATAAAAACCAACTAACAACCTCCCCCCGACCGGTTATTGACCGCGGAAGCCACTGCTAACACCCGGTTCCGGGATCTCGTTGTCCCGGAAGTGGGATGGGTTAAGCGAGGCGATGGTAGTGACGTCAGCCGTGGCCTTGTTTCCTGAAGTCACGTGTCCGTCCGGCTTCCTGCTCGCCGTTTACCGACCGATCAGTTCGCTATTGAGGCACCCCGATTCGAAGCCGTTTGCATTCATGTTTGGCAGGCTGGAGACGCCAAAGGCATACTCGCAACGTGATTTCCGTGTGGCCCTTTCTTTGTGTCAGCATGCTTGCTGGCGCTGGAGCCGTGTCCGCGGAACCCACCCAGGAACTGCACTTCCTGGAACGAGTCCAGCCGTTGCTGCAGCGACGCTGCGTCAGTTGTCACGGCCCCGACAAAGTCACGGGGGGTTTACGAATGGATTCTCGCCCGGCCTTGCTGCGCGGAGGTGACAGCGGTCCGGCCTTGGTGCCCGGCCAGCCATCGCAGTCGCTCCTCCTGCAAGCGGTCCTGCACACCAAGGCCGACTTAGAAATGCCACCGAAAGATCGGCTATCTCCTACCGATGTCGCCGTCCTCGAACGATGGATTCGCGAGGGTGCGCCGTGGTTCGATTCCGCGCCTGATTCGATTGGAACTAACCACCTCAACTCCGGCTTAACTGATCGAATCGGCGATGCCTGGAGCGACTCGCGCAACCCCATAGTTCGCCTCTTTGGCGGACAACGGCTCGACTTGTGGTCCCTGCGTCCGATACGGCGAGTCTCGCCACCAGCGACGCCCGCAGGTGCCAATCCGATCGACCAATTCATCGGCGCAAAACTGGCGGAACATGGACTGACCTTTTCGCCCGAAGCAGACCGCCGCACGCTAGCGCGCCGTTTGACGTTCGATCTCACCGGCCTTCCCCCTTCCCCGGCCGAAGTTGACACCTTTGTTCGCGATCACTCTCCCGCTGCTTTTGAAAAATTGGTGGAGCGATTGTTGGCGTCCCCGCGGTACGGCGAACATCAGGCGCGGCTGTGGTTGGACGTGGTTCGGTATAGCGATAGTAATGGTTTCGACTGGGATGAGTATCGTAAGCAAGCGTGGCGTTTCCGCGACTATGTCATTCGGGCGTTCAACGGAGATCTGCCCTTCAACCAGTTCATTCAACAGCAATTGGCCGGGGACGAATTGTTGGCGGGTCCGCCGAAGAATGCCGCGGAACAAGACGCGTTAATTGCCACCGGTTACCTGCGGCTGGGGCCCCATGACAATTCGGCGGCCAGTTTCAACGAGGCTGACCGCAGTCGCGCGGAACTGATGACGGATTTGGTGGAAACGACCGGCTCGGCGTTCCTCGGGCTCACTCTTTCCTGTTGCCGCTGTCACGATCACAAGACGGATCCGCTCTCGCAGGCGGATCACTTTCGGATGCGGGCGTTTTTCGAGCCTGTGAAATTTGCCGACGATTTGCCGTTGGACTTGGCGACGGAACAGGAAGTGATTCGCCAGCACAACGCCGCCATCGACTCTGAAAGTAAACCTTTGGAACACGAACGCGACCTGCTGTTGGAGGGCGCTCGGAACCGCCTGCGCCAAGAACGAATTTCCCAGTTGCCCGATGAGCAACAGGCCCTCCTGCGTGTGGCCGATGAAAAACGGAGCGACGCACAGAAGGCCGAAATTGAGGCGATCAACAAGCGCGTCGAGCCGCCGGTGAAAGAAGTGAAGGCGGCGCTCGCAACCGCCGACGCGAAGCGAGTGGGAACGCTCGAAAAGGAGCTGTCGCGACTAAAGGCGCAGCGGCGCGACTTCACGCACGGGTTGATGATGACCGACGCGGGGGGAGAGCCTCCGGTGACTCGAGTGCTGTTCCAAGGCAGCCACAAGCAACCGCGTGATCCGGTGGAGCCCGGATTCCTATCCGCTTTGGATCCGAATCCAACAGCCATTCTTCGGAGCGCCAATGCCAACACCACCGGGCGCCGGTTGACGTTGGCGGAATGGATCGCGTCCCCCGACAACCCGCTGACGGCACGCGTTTGGGTGAATCGCGTTTGGCAGCAGCATTTCGGTACTGGCCTCGTGGCGACTCCCAACGACTTTGGAATTTCCGGGGCGCGCCCGACTCATCCTGAATTACTGGATTGGTTGGCCAGCGAGTTCGTCCGGCGCGGTTGGTCAGTGAAACAGTTGCATCGTTGGATCGTGACCAGCGCGACCTACCGTCAAGTCTCCAGCCTAAGGAATCCAACCTTGAGTCATGACGAAAACGGCGCGACTCGAGTCCGAGAGCAACCGAATAGCCCTGCAGCGGATAACTCCCTTCTTTCACATCAAAATCTCCGCCGCCTTTCGGCCGAGCAACTGCGCGACGCCCTGCTATCGACGGCCGGCCTATTGCAAAATCGGCCCGGAGGCGCGCCGGTTTGGCCCGAGCTGCCGGTCGAAGTGCTCCAAGCCAATCCGGCGTTCCTCGACGACAACGAAACCAAGACCAAGGGTTGGTATTCCTCGCCAGCCGCTGAGCAGTCCGTTCGGAGCGTTTTCCTCGTGCAGAAGCGGACGGTTCGAGTTCCCTTCTTGGAAACGTTCGACCTGCCCGAAAATTCAGTCTCTTGTTCGCGGCGGACGGTCTCGGTGGTCGCTCCGCAGGCGCTGGCGTTGCTTAATTCTCCCTTGGCCCTCGAGGCGTCGCGCGCGTTTGCCCAACGGGTTCAACTCGAGACTGAGGATTCGATTCCAGCGCAGGTCAGTCGAGCCTTCCGTCTCGCGTTGCAGCGCGCCCCTACCCCCGACGAGCGAGAGCTCTGCATTGCTATGGTCGAACAGTGGAGCCTCGTTGAGCTGTGTCGGGCGTTGCTCAACCTCAATGAATTCGCGTACGCGGATTGAGAAGGCGCGGCAGCCGTAGCGAATTCATGGTTAACGATTCACCGCTGATTTTGGAATTGAGGGCTCTCCACTAACCACAACCGGCGATTCCCGATCATCGCGCTTGGACGACAGCGTCACCCGAGGGCGGCTCGCCTTGATTGGCAGTAGGTCGCGGCGAAGTCGCTGAACGTCCGGGTACCCAGGGCCGGTTCAGATCGTAAATGACGATCGCTTGCGAAGCATGATCGGCCGCCGGATCACGTAGGCGCGCCGCCGCGACCGCTCGATCCCGGGCGTTGTCATCGACGCGATACCGCTCGTGGAGTGCCCGATGTTCGGCCGCTTTGATCGGATCTCCCAATTGCTGGTAGAGCTGAGCCAAGTTGTGGTGGGCGGTGACATTTTCGATATCAATCGCCAAGGTATTTTCGAATCGCTTCACGGCCGCACGCAGAAACTCTTTCTGTCTCTCCGGATTCGCGCGTTCGGCTTTGGCCCGTTCGTACAGAGTCTGTCCAAGCTCATTGATGACTTCGTAGTCTCGGCTGAAATCAAACTGTCGTTGATCCAGTTCCGGGTACCGATCTTCCAGCACGCTAGTGAGATCCTTAATGGCTTGGTCGAGGTAGCCGTTTTGTTTGTTCACCAGGCCGTTGAGCCACGCGATCGTCCAGCGGTTGCCGGCCGGCTTGAAGCGGTTGGTGTCGTTGGCCCGCTGGAGCGCTGCCACGGCATCATGGAGACGGCCTTCTTTAAAATAGACGCGCGCGAGATTCATCGGACCATCGGCGCGGCCCAATTTTTCGACCTGCTCAAACGCACCGGCCGCCTGGACAAGCTCACCCTTCTCGCTGCCCTTATCGCCTTTGAGAAACAAGCCGATCCCATAGTCGTTCCATCGTTGCCACGGCGGAATCGTCGAGGGCGCATTCGTGGTGGCGGCCGCAGTGCCCCCTTCCACTTCGAAGACGACCCGGTCGCTAGCAAGGGTCGTGATGGGAAGGTCGTTCGTGACCTGAAACGGTTGACCGTCCGTGTACCCCGTGCCGTACACGTAGTTCATATAAATCGTGTCGAACTTACGGTATTGCACCTTCACCTCGACCGTCAGGGGCGCCTTCTGATCAGGCGGCACAGTGAGCTTATAATGCAATACGTGCGCCGCCCCCGGCGGAATCTGGTTGTTGTATAGCGGCGTGAAAATGTCTTGGGGGTTCCGGCGATCGATCCGGTTCCCGTCTTTGTCGAGCATGTACACGTTGATGAAGTGCGACCAGGGATCGACTTCCCGATGGGGTCCGAGGGCGCCGCTGCGTCCCACGACGTTTCCGTTTGCGTCGGTGACACTGACATCGCCCCACAATTCGTTAGAATCCACCGTGCCTTGAGTGAGCGGGTGGCCGAGCTTAACGGTTCGAACCACCGTTTCGAGGAGATAGGTCTGGCCGGGCTGGAGCTTGGGCACCTGCGGTCGGATCGGTGCTACCAAGGGGGCGTCAATCGTCCCGCCGGGTTTGATTCCGAAAATATCCACGCGGATGCAGTCCTTCAGGAATTCCTGATGTTTCTTCACAATCTCCGGCTCGTTGCGAAGGTAAGCGATGGCCGTGTTGGCCGCCGGAAAGAGGTGATTGTGGACCGCCAAATAGTCGTTGGTCCCGTAGAACTTCGAACCAAACTCCTCCGATTTGAGCAGCGGCATGTGGCATTCGGCGCAGTTGAGCTTTGCTTTGTCGGGGTAATAGAAGCTGCGTGCGTTCACGCCCGATACGCCGCTCAGCAAGTAAGTATCGTAGTGGTTCTGGCCGCGCAGGAACTCCTTGTAGTGATTCACCGCATACGGGATGCCCACCTTGTGACACGTGGAGCAAAATTCGGGAGTCTTGTGCAGCGGCTTGAGGAACGTCTGCTTGTGAAAAGCCGGTTTGGCTTTCACCAATTGTCGGTTGAGGTAATAAAGGAGGGAATTCGTGGGTGCGAAGGCGAAGGGGTAATGGACTGGCTCGTCGATGGTGAAGTTGGCGTTCCCAATCGTCCCCTTATGCGATCCCTCGAGACTGGTGATCGCATGACATACCGTGCAACTGATCCCCGCGAGCGCCGTGGGGTGGTTGGTCATGTCGAACTTGGGATCGTCGAAAGCGCCGCTGAAAAAGGGAGCTGGGTCATGACAACCTGCGCACCATCGGGAGGCCTGCACATTGCCGTCGCGTTTGAGGGACGCCTGGCGGGTTTCGTTAACGCTGAAGAGGTAAAGGGGGTTATTGAACGAACTGAAGCGATGCACCGAATGGAACCAAGCCTGGTAAGAATCAGGATGACAAGACAGGCAGTACTCATTGTGCATCAGCGTTCGCGCCGGAATAAAATTGCCCGTGGCGGTACGAGCGCTGGAGGGGTGGAAATACTTTTCACCTTCTTTGGGCGCCTGGGCATTCCATTTTCGCGGATCGTGCTTGTGCAGGGCGATCATACCCAAAACCACCACCCCCACGGCCGCGGCCCACGATAGGCCAACTTTCCACTTGATCCGAGGTCCGGCCAGCCGATGGAGCACATACAGCCAAATACATGCGAACGGAGTGATCACGTGCGCCCAATACATTCCTGATCGTACGTTAGGATTACGGATCTCGAATCCTTCGAGTCGCATCAACGCGAGACCCGAGAATAGCAACACCAAGGCGACCACAAACAACCCATAACCGACCCGGACGGCGCGGCGGTTGGGCCGGTTGTGGGAGTTCTTGATGTGAAAAATCCCAAACAGGATGAACGGAACAACGATCAGCAATCCCAACACCAGGTGCGCCAGGAATTGGAACTGGTAAAAGTAGTTCTCGTAGGAAACACCCCGGTCACGCTCCCACCAGTTGAGAAAAGTGATGCTGCTGAGATAAACGGAATTGGCCCCCAGCAAAGCGAAGAGTCCAAAAACCACCAGCAGCAGAACTCGCAATCGCGGCCCGACGGCACGGACATACTTTTTCTTGGCCGGGCCAGGACTGTTGGATGGTGAATTCATGGGGAAGACTTCCGCTAAGAATGCCGTTCCCACACTTCGTTAGGCAAGGTGCGCTGGGGCGAAGCGCCCGATTCACGGGGTGGGCAGAACATTCTTCGGGCCTTTCCTGACTTAAGATATCGTAACGCAGGCTAGAGCAATTGTTCCGGACGCCCCGAGCGAGGCCTTGCTCTTTGGGTGACGTACCCTTGGGCGCTAGCGCCGCTGGCGGGGCGGAGAGACAGCCTGTCAGGATCAACGCCGCGGACGAAAGACCGCGGGCAAGTCGGATCGCCTTGGTCGCGAGCCATCGTGGGCACACTGGGCAACCGAGTGAAATGGATAAAGCAGTCGTGGAGCAAAAAGCGCGCTCGAAATCTCTCGCGATCCACATCAGCGTAGCGATTGGAGCAGCGGCGTGAGGCCATCGTTGAACGCGGTAAAGTCAGGCCAGCGCTGTCCGACTTCGAATGTAACCATCGATTCGGTTCGTGCGTCAGCGTCGATTCGAAGCCTTTGGCGCGCGGGGTCTTGTTGTACTTGCCGGGCAATACCCATTTTTATGAAGGTTGCACCGTTGGATTCATGATCTCGAGTCACGTGACTCGGACGGCTCGATTCCATGCCTTCGCCCGACTATTTCGAACTTCACGCCCGAAGCGCTTTCAGCTTCCTGCGCGGGGCCTCGTTGCCGGAGACCCTGGCCTCAACCGCGGCTGAGTTGGGGCTGAGTGGCTTGGCCCTATGTGATCGCATGGGACTGTATGGTGCGCCGCGATTACGAAGCGCGGCGCGTGAACAAGGTTTGCGAGCCACCGTGGGAGCGGAGCTGGTACTGCCTGAGGGCGACGTGCTGCCGGTGTTGGTCGAAAACCGGACGGGTTATCAAAACTTGTGTCAGTTACTCACCCGAGCGCATCTCCGCGCCGCGAAAGGTGAAGGCATCGTCCGCTGGGAAGAACTTCCCGAATTCAGTGCCGGCCTCGTGGCGCTCACAGGCGGTGAGGACGGTCCGTTGGTGCGCTCGCTACTCGATCTCAAAGGCACCCTCACTTCGCCGCTCTCCTCCCGAAGAATCCCGAAGGAGGCAGGTCACCGACCGAAGTCGCTCGGACCCGAGGAAGTCATCCGCCGGCTCACGCGAGCCTTCGGTGACGCCAACGTGTTCGTGGAACTCCAGCGGCATCATCGACCGGAGGAAGAGCGTTGGAATCGCCGGTTGATCGAGCTCGCCCGCGCTCATCGTCTGCCCCTACTCGCCACCAACGGCGTGCAGCAAGCGACTCCGCTCGGACGCCAAGTCGTGGATGTGTTCACCTGCTTGCGTCACCACACTCACCTCGAGGTTGCGGGCGAATGGTTGACGGTCAACGCCGAGCGCCACTTGAAGTCGCCGGCGCAGATGCGGTCGCTGTTTGCTGATCTTCCCGAGGCGGTCGCCAACACCGTTCGACTCGGCGAACGGCTCGCGTTCGAGCTCGCCGACTTGGGTTATGAGTTTCCGCGTTTTCCGGTCGGACCGGGCGAGACCATGGAGGGTGCGTTGCGCGAATGGGTCTATCGCGGCGCCAAGCAGCGTTATCGCGGTGAAATTCCTGTCAAGGTCGCGGCGTTGCTGCCCAAGGAACTAGCGCTGATCGAAAAGCTCGGGTTTGCCGGCTACTTCCTCATTGTCGCGGATTTGGTCCGCTATTGCCGCGAACACGATATTCTCGCGCAAGGCCGAGGCAGCGCCGCGAACAGTGCCGTTTGTTTCTGCCTCGGCATTACCGCGGTCGACCCAGTGAAATTCAATGTCCTGTTCGAGCGCTTCCTGAGCGAGGGTCGCAAAGGGTGGCCGGATATCGACATTGATTTGCCGAGCGGTGATCGACGCGAGCAAGTGATCCAAGAGGTGTATCGTCGCTACGGGCCCCACGGTGCGGCGATGACTGGCGCGGTAAGCACTTATCGCGGACGCGGCACCGCGCGAGAGGTGGGCAAGGTCCTTAACCTGCCGGCCGATGTGCTCGAACGTTTCTCAGCGCTGTTCGCCAATGGCGATTTCCCCCACACCTTGGAGCTCAGGGCGCAAATGGAGAAGTCCGGGTTTCCGGCGACCCATCCGCGCGCGGCAACGTTCGTGTCGCTGTATCAGCAGATCGCCGGTTTGCCGCGTCACCTCGGGCAACACTCCGGCGGAATGGTCATTTGCCAAGGCAGTCTAAATCGCTTTGTGCCGCTGGAGAATGCCTCGATGCCGGGCCGAGTCGTGGCGCAATGGGACAAGGATGACTGCGAAGACTTGGGCATTATCAAGGTGGATTTGCTCGGGCTGGGCATGATGGCGGTCCTGCAAGAGACGGTGAACTTAACCCACGAACGGGGTCGGCCCGTGGATCTCGCCGCCCTGCCGCAAGACGATCCGCCGACCTTCGCCTTGTTGCAACGCGCCGACACGATCGGGGTGTTTCAGGTCGAGAGCCGCGCTCAGATGGCGACCCTGCCGCGGATGCAGCCCAAGTGCTTTTACGATTTGGTGGTGGAAGTGGCCCTCGTTCGGCCCGGTCCGATTCAAGGGGATTTGGCCCATCCGTATTTGCGCCGGAGGATGGGAGAGGAGCTCGAGACCTATTACGATGATCGCCTAAAGCCGGTGCTCGGCCGCACGCTGGGTGTGCCTTTGTTCCAAGAGCAAATGCTTCAAATGGCGATGGTGATGGCCGATTTCAGCGGAGACGAAGCCGAGGAACTTCGCAAGGCGCTGAGTTACCATCGCTCCGACGAACGGATGGCCAGGGCCAAAATCAAACTGTACGCGGCGCTCGAACGTAATCAGGTGCGAAAAGAAGTGGCGGACAAGATCGCGCAGGCGGTCGGCTCGTTTGCCCTGTACGGGTTTCCGGAATCCCATGCGATCAGCTTTGCGCTGCTCGCCTACGCCAGCGCTTATCTCAAGGTTCATCGCGCACCCGAGTTTTATGCCGCGCTGCTCAACAACCAGCCCATGGGGTTTTACACGCCGGCAACTCTCGTGAAAGACGCCAAGCGACGCGGAGTCTCGGTGCGCCCGGTGTGCCTCGCCCAATCGCTTTGGAATTGTCGAATTGAGTCGGAAAATGTTTTGCGGCTGGGATTCAATCAGGTGCAGGGACTACGGCGCGAT
The DNA here is from genome assembly GCA_003445095.1 of Verrucomicrobiales bacterium. Lineage (GTDB taxonomy): Bacteria > Verrucomicrobiota > Verrucomicrobiia > Limisphaerales > UBA9464 > UBA9464. Next base: position 2,608 of record DLVS01000822.1, on the reverse strand, counting down.
CCGGTGGACGCGCTGTTACAGGAGCGCGCTCAGACCCCGTTTGCCTCGATCCCCGATTTCCTGGCGCGCACGGGGTTTACTCCCGACGAACGGCGCACTTTGGCAGAAATCGGGGCGTTGAATGCCTTCGCGGAACATCGCCGAGACGCCTTGTGGCACGCCGAACGCCCCTTGCGCCAAGGCGATTTGTTTAGTGACCCGGCCGACTCCGAACCGGTGATCTCGCCTTTGCGACCGATGGACGCCTCCGAACGTTTGCACGCCGATTATCGTGGGCTTCGACTCACCACCGGCCCGCATCCGATGGCGCTGGTACGAAGCCGCCTGCCGGATATTTGGCGCGCGAGTGATCTCCCCTCAGCACGCGACGGAGAACGAATCCGCATCGCCGGGCAAGTCATCTGCCGACAGCGTCCAGGAACCGCCAAAGGTGTCTGCTTTGTCAGCCTGGAAGATGAGACCGGCATCAGCAACGCGATCGTTCCACCGCCGTTGTTCGAGTCGTCCCGTCTCACGCTGACTTCGGAATCGTTCCTGGTCATCGAAGGCGTGGTCCAGAATCGCCATCGGACGATCCATATCCACGCTCGTCACATTGAACGACTCGATTACGCGGGCTTGCAGACCGGGCCGTCGCATGATTTCGGTTAGGGTCATAGTAGTGTCGCGGCTCAGGGTGCTCGGGTCACCAGATAATAGATCGTCTCCGGCGCGAGGCTGAGCTCGGCGCCCCGGATGGAGTCACCCTTAGGATATCCATTGAAGTCGAGCGGCTGGATGCGGAGTCCGCCGGCAGCCTTGAACGTCACCGTGCCCTGCAGCTTTTTTACCTGCCACGGGTCTTTGCCGATGTCGGTGATCTTCTTCAGGCCATTGCCGACGTCTTCGGTGGCGAAACCGGTGGCCCGCTCTTCGGACATGACCTGCAACAGCATCCGTTTCGACCGGACGATGGGTTCGCCATCGAGTGAAACGAGGATGAGGTGCGCGTTATCCAGCCCGGACTGAAGATTCAGGTCAGCGAGCGCAATTTCTCCTGCGGCTTTCAGGTTGCCACTCGCGCCTTGCGCCTCCGGCGCGTTGATCGTGAGCAACCCCTTTTCGTAATCGAGTGCCAGTTCACGGGTCGAAGAGCGGACCATCTTGGTCGTGCGGCCCAGCAGCGGATTCAAGTCGCTCAACGTGGTCTTACTCGGCGTGTCGGTGAAGTTTACTTCCACTCGGCCGGCGTAATGAATGAGCGGATCAAGGCGCTGACCGGGCGTTGTTTCGTTACCGTTGGGCACGTCTTTCAAGCGCAGTTCGTCGAAGTTCGCGTCCTGCGGCAGCGGAGTTCCTTTTAGGTTCAACAGATCGTTGGTGTTCAAATCAATCTGCGCCAACACGTCGCCCGGCTTCACCAGCCCGCGACGATATATGAGCGCGGCGGCAGGAAATTGGCCGATCTGCGACGGCGCCATCAGCGTCCACGGTTGCATGAAGAAGTTCGGCTTCACCGACCAGTTGGCACCGTCGAGTGCGAAGTGGACGATGGCGTCCGAGCTTTGCAGCGCGCCGTAAGCCGCGAAGTAGAGCGGTGCTTCGCTGCGGTAGCGGTTGGGGCGGTTCCAGGTCGTCTCGGAAATCATCTGCGGCTTGCCCGCGTACGTGATGTCCATTGCGGGATGGACGAACTGTTTCGGTTGGCCGGGCGTGCTGGCCTCAAAACGGAGCGCGCTGCGGTCGGCGTAGGTATGGCCGTTGCGGATCGACCACTCGGCGTTGTCACCCTTGTGCGTCACACCGAAGTAGCCGTGGCGGTCGATGAAATCACCCGTCGTATAACTCCACCGCTCCAGCGGTCCGAACACCTCCGGGCTGGCTGTGGCCCAATTCGATGCGGTGATGAGGCCTTTGAAGCCGAGACCACGAAGAAACTTAACCGTGTCGGTGTAGAAGCTTCGTTGAGTTTCGAAGAGAAACTGGGCCGTGTCGCGGTCCCGTGCCGTTTTTTCGTTGAAGATGTTCCAGAGCGGACGAAAGCCCACGCGGCCCGCCGCGAAGTCATCGCGCTTCGCTCTCGTGTCACCCCATTTCAACTGCGCGCTATCCAGCGAGCCGTATTTATTTTGGAGCCAGACGCCGAATTGCGTTTCGAGGATTTCCATCTGGGCGGCGGGAATTTGGTCGGGATTAAACGTCCAGAAGAAAAACGAGTCCTCGTTCTGAATCTCGACGCCGAAGACCGCCGGTTCATCGACAAGGCGGCGGCCCAGGGCATCGGGCGTGAGCAAGAGGGCTTTCCACCACGAGCGGTAATGCTCCTGGAACTCCGGATTGAACATCAGCGCGGCGAACGGATGGGTCTTACCGTTGTAGCCCTTGAGCCACGGATGGTCGGCGGTGGGCGTCATCCAGAGCGGGAAATAGATCGAGAAATGCGAATAGATGCCCTCCGCCTTGAGCGCAGCCACGGCTTCCTGTGTGCGCGCGACGTGTTTCAAATCCGCCTCACCTACCTTGTCGAAAACCGCGCCGTGCATCCGCGCGAGATTCACTCCGTATTTCGCCAGCCGGCGGGCGCATTGCCGGAGCGCGCTGCCGTTCAGTCCGCTGGGTGGGCCGTTCA
>DLVS01000229.1 GCA_003445095.1 Verrucomicrobiales bacterium | reverse complement strand
ATCGAATTGGGGAGCGCGTGCCTGGCATGCTGGTCTGGACGTCCCGCCCGGACCTTCGTCACCCCAATCTTCAAAAGAACCCCCTGGGGGAATGTTTTTTGAACGACGTTTCCGGCGGGACGCCGAAAACAGCGCTCCGGCACCCAACTGAGCTTTGGTCCGATGGTGATGGATCGGGGGCGCGCCTTTGTTCTGGAGTCCAGTAGCGACACGCCGGAGGTGCCGGTACGAAAAACATGGGAACGGCTGGAAGGTCGTGACTTTCTCGTCGAACGCACCGCCTATCGAGACTTGCGGCCCTTGCTCAGTGATTTGCCCGAAGCCGCGGCGCCGTCGCCGGAACAACGCGCCCGCTGGGAACGCCAACGGCGCACCGCGAGTCTTGAGGGTAAAAGTAGGAGACGAGGTAACGAGACTCCATCTCCTTCTCCCGCGGCGGCAGCCGGGGGAGAAGTTGCCCGGAGGGCGGCGGAGGGCTCGTCCAACGCGGAACTCGGAATGCGGAATGCAAAGTCGGAGCGAACGCCTGCCGGTTTGGAATTGCCCCGCCCAGTAACCGCCGAGATCCCCCGTTGGCCACGCTCGCCCAACGGCCGATTGGTCGGCATCGCCGAAGTCGGCGCGCTAAGCCCAATCGCCTTTCGCGAACCTCTGACCCCGGGCGTAGTGTTGGATTACACGGTAGTGAATACGACGGCCAACATGGTCTTCGACGGCGCGACAACCTATTACGTCCCAGGTCAGGTGAGCCTCAGCACAACCGTGAAGTTCAACGCTGGCACCGTGATCAAGTTCGCCAACACCAATGCGCCGACGCTCAATGTGCTCAGTGGGACGGCCATCACCTGGCTAGGCGCTCCATACCGACCCGTGGTACTGACCTCTCGCGACGACAATTCGCTCGGAGAACCTTTGCCTGGGGCCAGTGGTGTTCCCGCCAATACCTACGCCGCTACCGCGTTGACGATCAATGGCGGCGGCTTCAGCTCGGGATTGATCTTGAGCAACTTGTGTGTCCGTCATGCCGGTGTCGGTGTTTCCGCAGTCCAGTTTGGAGTTTCCGCTCCGCTAACCATTCGTCACGCGCAATTTGTCCAATGCGGCACTGCTATGGCGTTCCAATTGGGTCACAACAGTGTGCAGACTTATTTTCCGCAGAATGTCTTGGTCGTGGGCAGCGCCAGCACCGGCAAAGTATTCGGCAACCTCTACTACGCGCAGATCAGTGGCGAATACCTCACGGTGGATGGAGCCAGCACGCTTCGGAATAGCCCCTACAGTCCGAATGACTATTCCTCCGTCTCGCTGGCCAATTCGCTGCTCGTTAGCGTCGGAAGTTCTGCCGGAGTGACCCTAGCCAACTCACCTACGCCTCCGGCCAACCTCGGTTCCGTATTCGCCTCGGGTACGGCCGCGACCACGGCGGGAGCTCACTATCTGCGCTTGTCCGAGGCTCCCATTCGGAGCTGGTTTGACGGTTACAGCACGCTCGCAGCCCCGAGCCCCTCCTTAAAAGATGATTTGAATCGGACGACAGTCGTCGCGCCTGCGCTACTGCCAACGACAGTCAATCTTGACAGCTTCCTGTCAGGGACCGCGATCGCGGACTCGGACCTTCCCGGGAAGTGGTTGGGCTACCACTACTGGCCGATTCACTACGCTTCAGCGGGCGCTACGGTGGCCAACGCCACGCTGACCCTGACCAATGGTGTCGTGCTGGGGATGCTCGGCAATCCTGGGATCGTCTTGGGAACCAGCGCGAAATTGGTTTCCGCCGGAAGGCCCGACCAACCTAATCGCCTCTGCTGGGCGTCGGCGGTCCAAGAACTGCCCACCGGCAGCACGTCCGCCAGCACGCGCAACTTAGTCGAATTCGCGACGGTCGGTGGGAGCTGGCCAGAGTTTCGCTGTCGCTTTACCCAAGCGGATATGCTGGCAGACACGACCGGGCGACGCCGGTTGTTCTCCGTCAGTAGCTCAAGCCAGAGTGTGGCTGTGGTCGTTTTGCGGGACTGCCAATTCCGGGGCGTATCCGTGGACTTCTCCCCGGTGACGTACGGGATCCAGTCGCTCACCATGATGAACAATCTCTGGGAAAACTGCTGGGTAGGAGCGTATCGAAATTATCCCGGAGCCCATCAGGTCTCGATGCGCCACAACCTGTTCCGGAGCGGCTCCTTAACCCTCTATTACTACTATATCGAGCCTTACGGAAACCCGGTCTGGACCTGCACTGACAACCTGTTCGACGCGACCGGCCTGGGAGCATTGACGATCTCGACGAACTACCTCTTCGCTGGTTGGAATGGGTATTCGGCTTCGAGCGCAACCTTTGGCGGCAACGGTAATAAGGTCTCAATTGTGCCGGTGTACCTCCCGGGGCCGCTAGGTTCGTACTATTATCCGACCACCGGCGGCAACACGACGCTGAATATCCTCCGCAACGCGGGGAGCCAGACGGCTTCCGCCGCTCAACTGGCCCAACACACCACCACGGCGGACCTGACCAAAGACACCGGCCAAGCAGACATTGGATTCCATTACATCGCCGGGGTGGCGGGACTGGCGCTGGACAGCGACCAAGACGGCCTGCCAGATTGGGTAGAAGATGCCGACTGGGACGGCACCAAGGACGCTACGGAAACGGACCCGACCAAAGCTGACGGTGACGGCGACGGAAACCTAGATGGGGAAGAGATCGCCAATGGAACCAACCCCCTGGACCGCAGCAGTTGGTTTCCCAAACGGTTAGCCTCCTGGTGGTGGGACAATACTGTGGGGGACTGGCGGGTCGGCGGTGAAGCACAAGTTCCGATACAAACCGCGACCGAAACCCCAGCCACCGGGGCAGTTGGTATCGGCGCTCATCTGGTAGCCACGTCGGCCAACACGGCACTGAAGTATGCGGTGAATGAGGCCGGCGGCCGACCTAATCTCCGATTCGACCAAGGCAGTATCCGACTCTGGCTCAAACCCGACTGGAGTTGGGCCAACCATCCCGCCGGGATCGCCACTCTTCTGGAAATCGGACAGTACAACACCGATAGCCTTGGTTGGTGGGCGTGGCTGTTGGAATTCGATACCCCGAACAATCAGCTATGGCTCGATTTCGGCCAGAGCCTGGCAGGTACTGGTGGCTACCCATTCCGCTACCGCTTTAAAATCGACACCTTTTACTTCACGACTCCTGGGTGGCATGAATTCGCACTGACCTACGACTCTCATTATACGCGGTCATTCTACCGAAATAAGCTACTCTCGTGGACCGACTCGGCCGGTAATAAGTGGTTTACTGGGCAGCCCGTGTCTGAGGGATTTCTCCCAACGTCAACCGCCATTACCGAAGGTTTCCGCGTGGGTCAGAACCGGCCGGCAACCTCTCCGGCCAACAGCATTGTCGATAGCCTAGAGATCTTCAACTATCCGCTCAGCGATATCGAGACGCAGCGCCACCAGCAACTAACAATCAAGATCGTCGCAGACGCCGGGGTTCGCCGACTCCAGTTCGTGCGAAATTATCAAGGAGCCAAAATCCATAACATTGAGGCCGGTTGGGCGTACCCCTCGGCCCTAACGCTCTGGCGTCGCCCGCGAGGCTCCAGCGATTGGGGCAGCGCGGTCCTGAGTACATCCACCGCGGAATCCTGGACGGATCCCAACGTCGTCGTGGGTACTATTTACGAATACAAGGCCTCGATGGGTATGGGAGATAATGCGCAATACCGGCATTTCATAGCGGGAATTGAGATGCCTCCGCAACACCAACGGGGCAAGGTCTTGTTACTGGTCGATGATCAACTGGCGCCCTCCTTGACGACCGAGCTGGCGCAGCTCAGGGAGAGTCTCGTCGGCGACGGCTGGATGGTGACGCAACCTTGGCCGGCGCCGCGGCATGACGACGATATTTGGGCAAATAATGACGCGAAGAGGACTAGTGTTGAAAATTGGATCGCGGACAACGATTCGCCCGGCATACCGAACGTTATTTTCTTAATCGGCCACGTCGTTATTCCCTATAGTGGATTCTACCCTCCAGGAGGCCATGCGGATGGCCAGGGCGCATCGGTCGCGGACGTGTACTACGGCTACCTGGACAAGTCGTTATGGACTGACACCGCGAATGGAGTTGGAAACATT
>DLVS01000098.1 GCA_003445095.1 Verrucomicrobiales bacterium | reverse complement strand
TATCGGCTTCGCCATGGCGAGGCGGTAGCCGTCGGGATGGCTCTCGATGTTACTTACGCCCGGATCCGAGGGTTTTTGCCTGCCAGCGCGGCGGAACGGATCCTGTCCCTCCTCGAACGGCTGGGCTTTGAGTTGTTTGCCCCCGAACTCCTGCACGAGGATGACACAGGCCAATTTCGGGTGGTCAACGGCTTGGAGGAGTTTCGGGAGCATTTGGGCGGTGAGCTAACGGTTACCTTGGTGCGCAACGTGGGGGAGGGTTTCGAAGTCCACGAAATGGAATTGCCCGTCGTGATTCGTGCTATGGGAGAACTTCGCGAGCGGCATTTAAACCGCGGCGGCGCTATCCTCCGCGCACAGGCGTAGTTCCAGGTTGTTCAGCCAGGCGGGAAGTAGCCTCCGCGGTAGGTGAAGTCCGCGGCGAGACTCGGTGAATCCATCCTCCGCCAAGCACCCGGTCTCCATCATATAGAACGCAGGCTTGCCCGGGTGTCACGGCACGTGCCGGTTCGTGGAGCCGAACATCAGCACCGCGGGAATGCGGGATGACGGTCGCCCTAGCTCCCGGATGGTTGTATCGAATTTTAGCCACGCATTCGAACGGGTGGTTACCGTCCGCGACGACCTCCGGGGCGATCCAATTGCAGTGGCTCAGACTAAACCGGTCTTGGTTCAAGTCCGATTCATGACCGACCACGACCTGATTCTGGACCGCGTCGAGTTCAAGTACATACAGCGGCGAGTCCGAAGAAACCCCTAACCCTCGACGTTGCCCGACGGTGTAGAACTCGATTCCGTCATGCTGCCCCAACTGGCGCCCCGCGGTGTCCACGATCGCTCCGCGGTGCGAGTGCGCAAGGTTGGCCTCTCGCAGAAACTTCCCGTAGTCGCGATCCGGCACGAAGCAGATTTCCATGGACTCCTCTTTGTCGGCCGTTCGCAACGCACACGCGCGGGCGACTTCACGAGTATCATTCTTAGTCTTTTCTCCGAGGGGGAAGAGGACGTGTGCCAGTTGGTCCTGGCGCAAGCTAAACAGAAAATAACTCTGGTCTTTTCTTGGGTCGAGGCCCTTCAACAACTGCACGTGGCCGGTCGCTGCATTTTTCTCCACTCGGGCGAAGTGTCCAGTCGCCATCAACTCGCATCCGAGTTGCCGTGCTCGGTCGAGCAAGACGCCAAATTTAAGGTGTTGATTACACATCACACACGGATTCGGGGTCCGACCCGCGCGATATTCTGTCGCAAAATACTGAATGACCTTCTCGTGAAACAATCCGGATTCGTCCACGAGATAGTAGGGAATCCCAAGCCGGGCGCAGACGCTCCGCGCATCCATGACGGCTTGCGGGCCACAACACTTGTCCTCCGCGCGGTTGACGCAATCCTGCGGCCACAACTTCAGGGTGACACCGATGACGTCATAACCCTGTTCAAGCAAAAGCGCAGCCGTCGCTGAGGAATCCACTCCTCCGCTCATTCCTACCAGCACTCGTGCTCGCCGTTTCGACATCGCGAACGACTATGGCAGGAAGCGGAGACGCGGGAAGATCCAACAAATCATCGGCCCGGGCGCGGCTCGCGCTCAACCAAGGTTTCTTCGTACCGTCCCCGCATGGATCTGTGGTGGTTGCCGGTTTTGTTCGTCGTCGGGCTCGTGGCCGGCTTTGTCGATGCAATTGCGGGTGGGGGCGGGCTTTTGACAGTGCCGATGTTACTCGCGGCCGGCCTGTCGCCCCAAGATTCCCTGGGAACCAACAAATTTCAGTCGTCGTTCGGCACGGCACTCGCAACGCGGCACTATGCTCGCGGCGGTTTACTGAATTGGGCTGAACTTCGAGTCGGACTCTTGGCGTCCTGCTTCGGTGCCTTGGCCGGCGCGTGGACAGTGACTCGAATTCAGCCGGATTTTCTCCGGCCGGTAATCCCAATCTTGCTCGTCGGCATCGCACTCTATACCTGGCACAAACCTCACCTGGGACGACAACCCGGCTTGGCTCGGCTCCCAGGTCCAGTGTTTGGGCTGGTATTTGGCGTCGCGTTGGGTTTCTACGATGGCTTTTTCGGCCCTGGGACAGGATCGTTTTGGACGGTGGCCTGCGTTGGGCTCTTGGGCCTCGATCTGCTTCGGGCAACTGCCTACACGAAGGTCATGAACCTCGCGAGTAACCTCGTGGCGTTGGCGATGTTCCTCACCGCCGGGCACGTGCGTTTTGAGGTAGGTTTGGTCATGGCGGCTGGCCAGATGATCGGCGGACAAATGGGGGCTCACAGCGCGGTTCGGGGAGGAGCTCGGCTCATTCGCCCGATGTTCCTAGCCATGGTGATCGCCCTGGCGATCAAGCTCGGCTGGGATGCCCTGCGGAAATGACGAGCCAACCGGTGGTTACCGATGAGCGCTTTTCGATGCCCTACCTAAGGTCGAGCTCAGTTGAATGTCCGAAAAAGATCGCCGAGCAAATAACGCAGCCGCCGGGTCAGGCCAGTGCTGAGGGATGCCGGCGCCCCTGTCGGTAGCCAGGGTACTCGATGAACTCGGCCCGAGCCGAAATTTGAGGCCAACACCTGCTGATTGGTTCGGCTCGATTCGTCAGGGCGTGCCTGGTCCACCAACACTAAATGCGCCCGCGCTGCCGGCCCCGGGGGCAGAGCCGCGAACACCAGTCGAGCTTGGTTAATTGCGCCAAGCCGATTGGAGCACACCACTAAAGGAATCGCCCGAAGTGCCGTAATCACTTCCCGCAGGCAAAAACCTTCTCCCAGAGGACTGAGGAGTCCCCCCGCCCCCTCGATTAACAGCAAATCCGATTGCTTTGCGGCTGCGCGCAAGAACCTCACGGTTTGGGCCAACGTGACTCGACGCCGTTCGCCGCGAGCAGCGACGAGCGGCGCTACCGGTAGCCTAAAATACCAAGGATTCACCTCATCCAGAGAAAGTTCGCCCGCCTGGGCGCGCAGCAGGACCTCGGCATCGTCGCGACTGCCGGAGCAAAACGGCTTCACGGCCCGAACCTGATGCCCTTGCGCGCGCAGGAATCGTGTCAACAGAGCCGTTAATACGGTCTTCCCCACTCCAGTGTCCGTCCCGGTAATCACCCAAACGCGCGGCATGGTTGCGACGACAAGCTTGGCCGGCTGAATGTCAGAGACCAAGCACATCATGGAGGACCGGCGAAGTTGAAAGATCGCTTTCAGCGGCCCGGCTGGTGAAAAGGGCGCATCTTGATGAGAAATCTGTGTACATGTGGAGAAAACTAAGAAAACGTTGGGCGTTGAGCGATTCCTAGCAAGTTGGCGGTCGACTCCCGGAAATTAAGGCGTTGACTTTTGGACCTCCCTAACTAGGCTCGCCAACAACTGGCACTCATTCTCCAAAGGGCTTCCACATGAACTATTTTGGACGTTTTTCTCGTTTTCTCTGCGCTGGCGCAATTTTGGCGCTGGCGGTGAACCTCGCCGTCGCTGCTCCTCAGGCCGGAAGGGCCACGGTGGTTCAGGTCAATGGCAATGTATCGATCGGCTCCCAACCGGCCACAGTGGGCCAGGAGGTGAGTCAAGGAGCGATCATCAAGACCGGTCCGGCTTCCGACGTATTGATCAATCTCGGTGCCAATGGTGGCTACACGCGAGTTTTGGAAGACAGCACCGTCACCGTGGATGAGCTAACCGTGGATTCCTCGGGGCCCGAAACCATCGCCAACACGCAACTCGGCCTCAAGCAGGGTAAGCTCGAGTCTCAGGTGAACCGGCTGTCGAGCAAATCCAAGTACGTCGTTCAGACACCCACCACTACGGCGGCAATTCGCGGGACGGTGTTCCGGGTTTATGCCAACGGCGCGGTGTTGGTCTGGGACGGTTGCGTAGATGTTATCGTGCGCGACCAGGTGACGAACCGGGAGGCCCGGTATGCGGTGTGCGCGGGACAGATGTTTGACCCGAATATCCCGGGGGTCGTACCGATTCCTTCGTCCGCTACATCTCCCAATTTTGTCGTCGGTCCCAGTGCCGCCCCTCCGATCCCCATTGGGCCGCAAGTGTTCGTCTCACCGGTTGATGGGCCACCCTCGGAACCCATCATCGTCGAACCGGAGCTGGGATCAAAAGCGAAGTAAGCTTTCGTTCTACACAGCTCTGCTTAAGCGGGGCCTACTCGTTCAGTTTTGAACCCGGAGCAACGCCAAGTTGCTCCGGGTTTTTCTTTTGAAATGAACCCTCGCCTTCGCCGTTTAATCCCGTGGCTCGTGATCGTCGCGGGAGTCTCCGTGTCGATAGCATTGTTGGCCGGAAGTCGCTGGCTGGACCAGTGGCACCCCGGGTCAACTCCGCAGCCCGCTCTCGAAAGCCTTCGCAGTCATGATCCACTCCAGCGGTTGGAGTTGGTCACCTATGATTGGCGAGCTCGTCGCGCCGCTGAAAAGGCAACCGAGTTTTCCCCGCGGCTTGGACTGCTGGCGATTGACGACAAAAGTGTCGACGCTCTGCAAAACGGCGATTTGCTGGATACCCCAGTCGGCCCGATGTGGCCGCGTTACGTTTACGGCTTCGTTCTAAAAGAACTGCAACAGCAAGGCGCGGAAGCAGTGGCGTTCGACGTGTTGCTCGGTGACGAACGCCGAGATCACGGTCCGGTTCCCGTTCCGGGACTCACCAACCAAACTTCGGACGCTTTCTTCGCTCAGTGCCTCGCGGACTCCGGATCCGTAATCCTCGCCTCCCTTAGTGACTTTTATCCAGCGTTGCCGTTTCGTCGCGCCGCCTGGCAGCTCGGCGAAGCGGCCTCTCCTCGAGACATCGATGGTTCGGCCCGGCGCGTGGATGCGTTCGTTGATTATCAGATTCTCAATCCGGCAGTAGAAACGGCCGCCCGGCGCAAAAAGCTGAGAATCATGAGCTGGACGAATGGTGCGGTTCAGTTGATCTCGCGAGAAACCGATAGCCCGACGAATTGGCCGATTGATGTCGAAGGTTCCATTAAAGTGCCAGTGACTCGAGGCTCGATCAAAGTCGCCCAGGCGATCCTGCCTCAGCGCGTTTGGCACATGGGTATTGTTTTAGCCGCACACCGGCTAGGCCTCGATCTCGACAATGCAGAAATTCACCCGGATTACATTCGTCTCGTGAGCACCAACGGTCAGGGATTTCGCGACCTACCGATCATGCCCGACAACCGCTTTCCGGTGAATTGGACCGTCACTTGTTCGAGTGACCGCTTTCCATCCCAAGGATGGACCGATGTCCTGAGCGATTTCCGACGACGCCAGTATTCGACCAATCCTCCGCCCGAAAGTTACTGGA
>DLVS01000830.1 GCA_003445095.1 Verrucomicrobiales bacterium | reverse complement strand
GCCGAACCAGGCTGCTGCAGTGAACGCGCCGCTCACGCCTCATTTCAATTCCTGCCGCACTCGACGGCGCGTCACTGAGCAGCGACGTTAGCTGCATATGAAAACGTCGTACGCTCATCGCTTTGCCATCGCCGCACTAGCGTTCGCGCTTGCCAGCGGAAGCACTGCTCAGACCACCGCCTTATTCACAAAGCGGGCGTTCGTTGGAAGTCATTACTTTCTGGGATTCGTCCTGAACACCGCTGACTGGATATCGGTCGAGGCTACGGATGACTTCTCCACGTGGACACCGATTGCCAGCGTTGCCACGACCAACAATGTCACCGAGTTCGTCGACAAGAACGCTGTGGAGCGGCCCCTTCGCTTCTACCGGCTGGTTCACCCGGGAGTGCCAGTGGAGGAGGCGAGGACGCGGTGGCAGCCACATTCCGAAGGCGATTACCAGTTTCAGTTGCAGCACATCCGTTCCCACGTGGGGCCTTATGTGCTCAGCGCCACCGTGACAGTCGTGGGAGGCCAGAAGACCATCTCGAATGCGGAGGCGGATGGCCAGCCCCTGGATCAGCCGGATTCTCTCGATTTTCCGAGCGTTGAAGAGATGTTCGCCGCCCTCAAGCAGGCCCAGCAGGCCGGATGCTGGAGAGTTGCGGTGACGTATGACGCAGCCGATGGGCACCCGCTGTGGTACGTGATTGAGCGGGTGATCGGCATTTTCCCGGGGAAAGAAACTGATCAGTTCAGGATTAGCAACCTGACGCATCTCACAAGTGGAAACGGCAGCTAACCAAGCTGCTCCAGTGAACGCGCCGATTGCACTCCGGTCGCATACTCGGCACCCTTGTCGGCGCGTCACTGAGCAGCGACGTTGGGCAAAACAAGATGATTTCCCGGCTCTTCTTCTCATGTTTGTTGATGCTTTCCCTGGCTGGCTGCGATCACCCGCAAGAAATCAAGAAAGAGGCTCTCTTGGAGAAGACGCGGCATTGGAAGGAGCCAAAGGTGGCGACTTGGAATTATGTCGGGTCGAAAGACGGCCGAGACTTTTTTCGCTTCGAAGATCTAGGGATCGACGAAATGTTTTCTGTGGAATCTGGGCAGATCCCTCTGCCTCGCTCGTTCCCAATCACGAAATCGCGGGAGAGTTGGCTTGTCATGCCTTGGGGGCCAGCCGCAGCGCCATGAACCCAAAGCCCAACAAGATCGCTGCACACGAACCGCCGCCCGTCGTTTCGAGTTCAAACTCGCGGGTTCATCGGACGCTGGATTCGCTGCCAATGCACGGTTCCCGCGGCGGTCGGTGAGCTGAATCGTTCGGCAATACACCAAAGACTATCGATATGGCGGCTAAAGAACCAAAAGTACCACGGCGGATTTCGAAAGGCCCGGATCACAGCTATTACCTCACGGGAGAGTCAGTTCTCAGAGCTTCCGCTTCGCCGTATCCGCCAAGATCGAAAACACCGACCCTCATCCGATTCACACACTCAAACTGTTACGGCCCCGTCGATGCGGACATCTTCGTCCGCATTGGGGATCCCAAGTCGCCTCTGGGACATTTGGATTTCAATACTGTGTCCGACTGGAGAAAGGCGAAGCTCGTAGCCGAAACCGTCTTGGACTACGAGACGGAGGAGTGGATTCCGCGCCCACCGAAGATCATCGGTGAGATGTCGTGGGAGGCGACCTATGAGGCAGAGCTTCAGTTCGCACCCGGAAAGCATTTGATCGAGATCAAGTTCATGAGCTCGATCGAAGCCGTGTGCTCACTCGTACTGTCGAATTGGGAGGTGAGGGTCAAGTGATGCTCCTGAGGCCGAACAAGATCGCTGCACACGAACCGCCGCTCCCCGGTTCGAGTTCGAGCGCCCCGGTTCATCGGACGCTGGATTCGCTGCCAGCGCCTGGTTCCGGCGGCGGTCGGTGAGCTCTGGCGTTCGACAACACAGCACACAGCTATTCTATGGGCACTTGGAACGCGTTCTACGTAAAGTCAGACGATGAGGCTGCGATTATGGCAGTCAGGCGCGAGTTTCCCGAGGCAGAGATAGAGGCCGACGGAGAGTTCATGGGTGTGAGATTGCCAGATGACGCCTTTGAGGCACCGGAGCAGAAGCTCTCAGACATGTCCAAGCGTCTCGACACGGAAGTTATCTGGATGAGTTTTCAGAGCGCTGTTGATGCTTTCCAGTTTCATCATTGGTGTGCGGGTGCACTCCTGCGGTCTCTAGTATTTGGCTGTTTCGGGGAGGAGCGCACATGGGAGCGAGTTGAGGGGACTCCGGAGCCTTGGGAGCGAGAGGTCTTTTTCGACGAGAAGAGTCTCAAAATTCCACTGGAGTACGCGGAGTCCGAGAAGGACAAGCAGGAGTTGCGTCGCATCTGGAAAGAGGCAGAGATCTTACCGGGGCGCACCGAGCCCGGCTTGGATTCACGCGGTTGCGCGCACAAGATTGCCCAGTATTACCAGCTTCCCCATTATGGTTTATAGATCGTACATGTCGAACAGGCGCTGCACCGAATCGGCGCCAAGCGTTGCGATTTATGAGTCACAGGTTCTACAGCATCTTCGGCTTCGGTCCCCGCCTGGTGTCGGCGCCGGTCGGTGAGCTGAGTCGTTGCCCATTTCGCACGCCATGAGTTACCGACACCTTCTCACGCTCTTGGGCATCATTCTGATTGTCCTTGGGCTTGTTGAGCGCGGCTGGTTTCTCGTAGCGGTCTGGTTTGGCTGCGACTTTCTCGTTCTCGGTGTTGCTCACGGACGCGGTTCACACCGGGTTTTTGGTAAGCGAGCAGATGGCACATTGCCGTTGTGGAGTTGGGTCGCGTTCCTCCCACTGCTTATTTACACCACGGTTGTTTGGCATCTGATTCGTCTGTTCAGTCGCGAGCCAGCGCGCAATGAGATTACCGAGCAGTTGGTTGTCGGGCGGCGGTTGCTGGCATTTGAGCTTGAGGGCGAGTTCGACAACTTCGTTGACCTCACCGCCGAGTTTCGCGAGCCGTCATCCATCCGATGTTTTCCATCCTACCGCAGCTTTCCGATTCTTGACGGCGGAGCACCGACGCCAGCGGCGCTGCGTGCGGCGGTTGCCAGCCTTAGGCCTGGCCGGACATTGATTCATTGCGCACAGGGTCACGGTCGCACGGGACTATTCGCGCTCGCCGTGCTACTCAGTTCGGGTGTCGTTCGTAGTGTCGAGGATGGCTTGCGTATGCTCTCAGCGTCGCGTCCGGCTATTCGCTTGAGCAGAGCGCAGCACAGATGTATTCAGCTTTATGCACAAGACGTGGGCTAACATTCGGCGACTTCCAAGACCATGAGCAAAAAGTTTGTCATCTACCAAGGCGTTCAGATGATGAAAGGATGGCCGGAGAAGATTGAGGCAGCGCAGTTGCAGCCCACCGTTATGGTTGCAGGACGGGAGCGACAGCGCGTGCGTTACGGCCAGGAGGCTCGCGATTGGGGCGCAGACCGTCAGCCTTGTCATGATTGCGGAGTTCTCAAGGGGCAGCCTCATGTTGCGGGTTGTGACGTTGAGCGTTGTCCGGCTTGCGGTGGCCAGATGATTTCGTGTGATTGCGAAGATTGACCAGTGGCTGAACAAAGGCTGCTCCAGTGAACGCGCCGATTGTGCTTCTGGTCCATACTCGGCACGCTCGACGGCGCGTCACTGAGCAGTGACGTTGACTTATGGATAAGGTTGCGCTTGTGGTATTGACAGCACTGATTTGCGTTCCAATGACCGCGATGGTTTTGCGCTGTGTAAAACCCAAGTCTCGGCCGTTCCGACCGATTTACACGAGAAGGGACAGCGTCCTGTCGAGTGGAGATCAAAACGACTATGCCAAGCTAGAGCCTCACCTTGAAAGGGCGGGCATGAGACTGCTTCCACACATGGGGCTACAGGCGATTGCCACAACAAAGGAGGACCTGTCCCGGGATGAATCACTTCGTGGGTTCTTAGAGTTGGATGGCAGGACAGTGCAATTCTTGCTTGTCGAAACCACGCGGTTAACCCCTTTGGCGGCGGTTCATATTGGCGGAGACGGCTCGGCCCAGCAGTTTCCCGCGTATTTGCAAAGCGGGGTCAAGTTTTGCAGCGCTCTTTTCGAGAGCATTGGTATTCCAGAAATCGTCATATTTGATAGAGACATGAAAGATCCAGAACGAGTCGCCTATCGAATTCAGGAAATCATGCGAGGAGGTAAGCCAGGTGTGATTAAAGTTTAACAAGTCGCTCCGCCGAATGGCGGCCCCGGGACGCCGGTTGGCGATTCTGGCACCACATCGGGGCCGCCATCGGTGAGCTGATTCGTTGGCGGATTCGCACGTGAGGCTTTCCCCACGACCCTGTCAATGCCATGAACTTTATGCACCCTCGGCTCCTCCTTTTCATGGCAGTGGCGGCTTTTGCAGCGGCCGGCTGCTCGCCCGCTCCCGAACTTTCCGTAATCAATCAGGCTCCGCTGACAATTAGTAACGTCGTGGTTTCAGCCTCGGGATTCTCGGAGCGCATTGGGAGTATTTCGTCGGGTGGAGAGCATCGTGTGCGTGTTCGACCGCATGGCGAAAGCCGAGCACGGATAACGTTTGATGCGGGAGGACGGCATCTGGATTCCGGACCGCAGCCGCCCTTCCAAGCCGACGAGGTAGATAGTGTCATGGTGAACGTCAGACCAAACCTGAGCGTCACGGTCTCTTGGGAGATGCGCAGACATTGATACGATCATGCCAACCAGATCGCTTCACCGAACTGCCGCCAAGCGTTGCGAT
>DLVS01000237.1 GCA_003445095.1 Verrucomicrobiales bacterium | reverse complement strand
GCTTGTGCATAGACGGCGACTCCGGAACCCTGAGCCAACGCGACTTCCTCGACGGTTGATTCTTGGTTCCACGGACTAACCAGCCGTCGGATCATTCGATCGAACGGAATCCCTCCTTCGTTCCCGGCGGCCGGTATGAGTTCAGTCCGTCCCGTAACCCTGCCATCGCGGCCCACCGCTTCGGTGCGCCGGGCTATTGCGGAGCCGGCAAACCATTCGAGGGTTCGGATCCGCCCTCCGTCTTCCAGCACCGTTTCGCGCGATCGCCCCAACGGATCACCTACGACCATGAACTGCGTGGAAACCAATCCCCAAGCGGGAGTGACCTGGACCGGCAAGAGCGAAATCCCATTCGTCGGCGGCTGAACCGTCTGAGGAACGAACGTCGTCCGGAGGCGTTCATTCTGAAATTCCTCGGCGCGCTGAACTCGCTCGGTCCCTCCATCGTAGCGAATCCGGTTTACCAAACTCAGCCCGGGCCAGGCGCGTTGGCCGTCCTCAATGATCCGACCTTCCGCGTCGGTCGAAGCTCGGTACTCATCACGAAGACTTCCACCTAGAAAGCTCTGAATTCGGGCGGTGCGCACACCGTTGGTCCAGCGAAAGTCGGTCTCGATCTTGGCCAACCGTTCAAATGTCCCCGGGCTGGTTTCCGCGAACCAAACAGTATTGCTGCGAGCGATGCCGTCGGGGTCGTACAGCGGGCGAGTTTCCAACACTTGAGCGGTTTGGCTACGCAACACCCGCCCACCGGGACTGAAGGCCGTCACCTCACTGCGATTTGTGAGGCCCGGTTGAAACCAAAGATCACGTTGGATTACCCATTCCCGAGTACTCGGATCGAATCGTCCAGCAAAGCGGGCAACTTCTTCGCCGGAGTCGCGAGTCCGGGTGACTCCAGAGATCTCCAGCCCCGCGACGTCGAAACGGTTCGTGGTCGTGCGCAGCGCCGTGTCGATTTGCACTGGCCGATCCCAGCGCGCCGACCACAGGTTGGTCCGCGTCGCACCGGTAAAATCCGTCTCCACTCCACGCGTCTGTCGAACCAGGGGATCGACGGCCAAGATTCTCAGGTCGGCCAGTGGTTGCCCTGAGGCTGCGGTCGTCACCACCCGGCGGGGCACTTGGCCAAACAGGAATGAGTCATCGTACTCATGGGTGATGCGGGTAACAAATTCACGGGTGCCGTCGAATGGGTCGACGGATTCCTCGAATTCAAGGCGGCCCAGGCGCGCCAGGTTGCGTTTCTCGACGGTACGCTGTCCCGTTACCGCGTCGCGACGTTGCAGCGTCAAGAGGCCTTCCGGTTCGAACGCGCCGACGGTGGACTCGAAACGCACGACACCTTGCACGGGCCGAACCACCGGTGTCGGTGGACCCCGGGTTCTCCCGTCGTCTGCCGCCAAGTTTGCGAATGCCACTGCTCGCTCCAGTCGGCCATTCGCGCCGAATTGATTGGTGGTGATCAGGGACTCACTGACGACTTCGACCGGCGACGAAAACAATCCGAACGTTTCTCGGGTCCAGTCGCCGGTGACGCGACTCAGGCGCAGGCGCTGCAAGCGAGCTGCGTAGGGTTCCTCCCAGGCCGATGCCCCGGCAAGGGTCCAGGATTTCAAAGTGCGAGTCTGTTCCAGCCACGGGCCTTTTCGGGGCTCGGCCAATGAACCGAGGTTTAAAAATGTTCGCGTTCCCGTTTCACGGCCCAAGTCATCCCGGTCAACCGCGACCACGAGATAGCTCGAAATGATTTCGTGAAGGCGGCCGCGTTGATACACTTCGACTTCGGTCGCGCCCGTGATCGAGTTCGTGCGCAGTCGGCGAACCTCACCCAAGGGAAACTCCAAACTGATGGCGACTCTTTGGCTCCGTCCATCGCCGTCAGCATCGAGGTCGAGCACGGCTCCGGAATAGTTTTGCTGTTCCAGGCGAGCGCGGTTCGTGACGGGGAGGCGGTCGAGTGCGGCGAAGACAGGTTCAAGTTCCGCCGCTGTCCGGCGTAGTCCCGCTCCAAAAACCGAACCGTCCGCCCCGCGAACCAGCGGACCGACTTGAAGCCGCCCCTCGTGTTCAACCACGGAGTTGAGGAACGCCACACCCGCGCCACCTGGCGCGACCGCATCCCGTCGTGCCGCCTCAATCGCCGCTCCTTCACGAACCCGCTCCAACTCCTCACCAATTCCGGCGAGGCTTGTGATCGCCGTCAACTGTACCACCCGCCGGTGCCCGTTGATATAGGCCACATACCGAAGGCTGCTGTTCTCGGCATCCACGCCCAGCAACGGATCGGGTCCCTCCTCGTCAGTCCGCACCCCCAGGGCCGCGAGCCCGCTGCGGACCGCTTCCAACGTGTTGACGTCCTCCGGCACAGGCGGAAGGCCGAGCTCGTGGCGCTGCAGGTGTCGTCGCCATTCGACGAGCCAGGCGAACAACGTTCCGTACTTCTCGTGGAGGGCCGTCTTGCCCCGGAACAATTGGGGCTCAAAAGCGGTGACCGGCAACGTTGCCGCGTCCTCGGCTTCTACGAGTTGCTCGATCACCAGCCCGTCGGCAAGACCCTTCTCATATTCGCGGAAGCGCCTCACTTCGCGGTCGATGGTCGCCGAGTATTCGCCATACGCCTTAAGTCCGTAGATGATCATCGCGATCCGCCTGCGATGACGGCCATCGGGAATGGTATAAGCGAATACAGCCAGGTTCGAATCCCGCAATCCGCCTTTGCCGTCCGATACTTTTACATAGCCCAAAGGCACCATGCGGCCGGTCCGAATCTCGGCTTCCATCGATTCGCGCGTGGGAAAATGCACGACGATCGTCCGACCAATCAGACCATATGCGTAATCGTTGTTGTACGCCTTCAGGTCATCTTTCAGTAGACCGCGTTTATAAAAAAGCAGAAGTGGGTATCCAAAGATGCGCACTTCGTACGCCGCGAGATCTCTCATCCGGGACGCGTAGGGAAACGGCATCCGAAGTTCCTTATCGGCCAGCGAGCGGAATCGGAGCCGCGACACGCTGTTCATCAGCGCGCGGATGTCGAACGAAACGCCGATGTATTGCGCCCAGTCCTTGGCCATCCCCTCTCCGCGAACCAGGGAGTACAGACTTGTGCCATTGTTCGGGGTCAAGTATTGGGCCCCCACCGCCGCGGCGATGATATAGTTGATATAAACATCCCCATTCAGCGCAAAATAGGGGTTGTTGAAAAGATCCCGCATCGCCCCCGAATTGGCCTGGCCGCTGACCACTGCTGCGCCGCTCAGAATGTTTACGAGGAGTGTATATTTGGCATCCATATTGGCCTGCTTCGCGAGCGCCAGCATCGCTTTCAGGTCACTATCACTCAGGCCTTCGAGCGTGTCGCGAACTTGAGCCTCCGTCAGTTTTGAGAAGTCGGCGCGCAAGGTGTCGAGGTCGGAGGGAGTCAAGAATGCGTCGGGCTTCAAACGCAAGGTGGGATGCCGCTGGCGCGCCGCGAGCAACAAGAACAGCTCCCGCATTTCTTCCGCCGTCGGCACCTTGGGAATGAACCGCGGACCGGCAATCACGTTGTAACCCAGTTGCGCCCCGGCGCCGATGGGAAAACCGACTCCCGAAACCCCGCCGCCAATGTTCAGTCCGGCGAAAAGCGGCGCGAAGATCATGTCCAGATTCGCTCGTTTCAGATCGAGCACCTTGCGCCGGTGTTCGAGGTGCGCGTTGATCAAGCCGAAACGGGCGAGTGCCAGTTGCTGTAACACTTCCGGTTCGCCGAAATCTAAAACGTTCCACCGACGGGGATCAGGCTCGTCCGGGTTCTCGATCCGTATTTCGACAAACTCACGCCCGGTCAGGGGATGCGGTGCCGGCTCAAGCCCATCACCTAACGGGATTCGTCGAAAGGCCCGCGCCGAAACCGTGCTTTCACCAAGCCGCCTAAGCCAAAGACGTACTTGACCGTCAAAGATTTCACGCTCGATGTCGTCTTCGCGGTAAGCGCGGACGACCCGGGAAAAATTGCCATCCTCATCGACGGCGAATTCAAAGGCGACGAAGAGATTGGCGCTTCCCTCGGGCCGGGGTGGCAGGGGCTTGATCGGAAACGAGCCGTCTTCAAATGCCCGCTCAAGCGCGTCCCATTGGATCGGTGCGTTGAGTCGGTGATTTTCATCGCGGGTCGAGAGGATTTGGCGCGCGGTCAATTGCAGTTGTCGAGACCGTTGGTAAGCCAAATTACGAACCAACGCTTCCCCAGCCGCCTGAAACCCAAATTCCACCCGGCAGCGTTGGATGGGTCCAGAATCGGATTCGCGAAACGTCAGGGTAAGGAAGGTGGGCGTGTCGGGAGAATTCTGTCGGAGATCAGCCAACTCCATGGCATTCAACCTTCGTCCGAAAACACCGTCTTCGGTGCGACCATCCGCCGTGTAGACCCAAATATCGACCACTGCGCCGTGGTTCTCGATGAACTCGAAGAATCCCCGCCGGGTCTCGAACCGGCCGACAATGGAGTTGAGCCTCTCGCTCTCCAACGCGACCAGCGCCGCGAACCATTTTCCCGTCAACTTCTCCTCAATCAATTCGGCATACCGCGCGCTGGCGGCAACACCCTGAGCTACTTGGGCGAGATCGCCGTGATGTTCCACTGCCGGTAGATCGGCGAACGCGGTGGCCCAAGGATCTTCGTTCGCCGGTGAATCTGCGGCTTGGACGAACCCGCGCACCAGGATCGACCAAATGAACAGAAATCGAACGGCGAGCCACCATCCCGATGCGCCAACCCGAAGCCGTAAATCGGGAAAACGTGAACGGCTGCGGTGATGTGGCGCGAACCTGACGCCGCTGGCGCGGCATGTCTGGAATCGGAATCCAGATCCGATTAACGGGTTCAATGCGCCTGTAATGCCCGAAATCGTCCGCAGGCGTCGAACAGAAATCGCCGCACTAGGAGCGAGAGGGCGCATCCTGCCAACCCCGTCCTCTCTTCCTCTCACGTGCAACCTTTTGTTGCAGGTGCCACAAAAGGTTGCACCGAAAAGATTGGACACTTCTGGCTCGACGAGTCGCCACAATCCGTGGGCGAGTGGCTCCGCCGGAGCAGAGACACGGTCCTGGGCCAGGTCAACTAACGGCATTTCAGAAACCCAGGACCTCCTGATCGTTAATTGACGTTCTCGCTGAGGCCGTTGACGGTTCGCGCACCCAAACGCCATGAGCACCGCCAAGACTGAGGACGCTATCGTACGCTTCGCCATTTATCCTTCTATCGGCCTTGCCCGAGTCGGCAATAGTCCCGCGGGATACTATTTCGGACCCGAAGTGCCAGGCGGTCCGCGCGAAAGCCAATACCGAGACGCCCAAGGACGCCTCAAACGCATGGCGGCACGCTTTCGGATCTATGGGCTGAACCGTCGCGGGAAAGTCGTCAAGGAGATCACTGCGTCAGAGGCCAGGATCACGTGGAAGGTCGAAGTCGCGAACACCAAGGCCGCTTGGTACGACTTTCTCCAGGCTCTCGATATCCCAGCTTCCTTGGGCACCAACACCGCTCCGGGAGTGGCTTGTGCCCGACGCAACGCGGATGTGGTGGGCGCAGCTCGCGCGGGACTAGCCATCACTCCTCCCGCGGTGGCAATCAGCGGCCGGAATCAGAATCCCAAAGGCGCCGGGAAATACTCCCTGACCGGGAAGTTCCTGGGCACCCGGGTTTACCTCGGTGAGGTGCGTACGGACGAAGGCGGGCGACTGATCTTCCTCGGCGGACGGGGTCACTCAGCCAGCCACACCGGCGCGCCCGCGACCACTTTCGCCAACAACTTGGGTTGGTATGATGACACGTCCGACGGTCCGATCGAAGCGACGGTTGAATATCGGGGCCGGTCCCACCAGGCGACCGGCGCTTGGGTGGTGGTGGGGCCGCCCGATTATGCACCCGGCGTGCTGGGCGTGGTCACCGGTTACGATCTGGTTTTCGAAGTCGCCACTCGGCTCGATCCTTCCTTGCTTCCGGCTAAGCCCCGGTTCTCTGAGCAGATATATCCATTGCTACAACGATTCACTCGACAGCAATGGGTTAACGCCGGGATGGCCCGGGATTTTGGTTTTGGCACCCCCACCGACTTCGAGAATCCGGAACTCATTAAGAAGCTCAATGACCCCTCTAGTGCCACCCAGACACTCCGCTCCACCATTTTCGGTTGGTTCAGGAATGCCGACTATCAATATCCGGTTCCCGCAGCCCAACCTCCGTATTATGGCGACGCGGTCACGCTCAACACTTCGACGACGGACCCTCGTGAATGGATGGCCATTCTCGGGACCCAATACCGATGGCTCGAACAATGGGTGGAAGGGAACTTCGTGGCCGACGGCGTCGCACCCGCGGTCACCTGGGATGAGCTCTCGCCAGCGGAGCAAGTGCGCCAGATCGACCGCGCCGTATTGGACGAGGCCCTCGGCGGACCATTTCATCCCGGAGCGGAGTTCACCTGGCCCATGCGGCACGAATCGATGTATCGCGCGCCGTTTCGCCTCAAACGCCGCACTGGAAAAGTGCCCGACTGGGGCGCCCAACTTACTTCGTCGATCGCCTTGGCTGCCAAAGGACCGCTGGATGGTTGCTTCCCCGGGGACGTCACTCGCTGGATGGCCGTTCCGTGGCAGGCCGATACCTCCTCGTGCCTTTCGGCGTATTTGCCCTACGTGGACGATTACCTGCCGACATTCTGGCCGGCTCGGGTTCCGAATGACGTGTTGACCGAGGATCAGTACCGCGTGCTCATGGATTCCCGCCCGTCCACCGGCGACAAGCAGACCGCCTTTGCCTTCGCCCAGCGTCGCAAATGGCTTCGTGGCATCCGTTATGCCGAACTGCCCACCTACCCGCCGAAGATCTATCCTTCGGGTCCGGCCATTAACAAGTTCATCGGGGAGTGGGATAAGATGGGGATCATCGAAGCCCGACGTGGGCCTGGCGGCGATTTCCCTGCCGAAGTCTGGGTGGAAACCGGCCGCCGACCCCTCACCCAGCACCCGACGGAAGTCGCGCTGATTAAGATTACTGACGAGTCGTAGTGGCGTGGAGGTTGACGTCGTCATCGTCGGTGCTGGGCCGGCTGGGTGCGCGGCGGCGATCGTGCTCGCTGAGGCCGGAGCCCGCGTGGTGATGCTGGGCCGAACTCCCAGAGCTGTGAACCGGGGCGAAGACTTGTCCCCCGCCGGCCCCGGATTGCTGAATCATCTGGGGCTCTGGGAGCGATTCCAATCCGACGATCATCTCCCTTGTCCTGCACAAGTCTCGGTGTGGGGTGATGCCACGCCGAAGTGGCACGACTTCATCCGGGATCCCCGCGGTCACGGATATCACGTGGACCGGGTTCGGCTGGAATCCTCTCTCCGCGAACGCGCCATCCTGGCTGGGGCAAAACAATTCGAAGCCGAGACTGTCCGCGCGGGTCAAGACCGCATCGGCTGGTCTTTCCTGACGAAAGGCAACGGGGAAACGCTGCACTCCTCCTACGTGATCGACGCCACTGGCAGAATCTCTTCCTTCGCGCGCCGACAGGGCGCCCGAAGGAAGGAAGCCTGGCGCCAAGTGGCTCTCGTCGGTTGGGTAACCCCAAGTCGGCCGATCGAAGAATCTCACTCATTGGTCGAATCGGTTCCGGAAGGCTTTTGGTATTCAGCACCCATGCCTGGCGGACGCTTCGCCGTCGCGCTCTTTACGGAATCAACCTTGGTCGGGGATTGCACCGCCGGGCTTCCGCAAATACTGGCGAGAGCTTCGCACACCGCGGATCGGCTCGCACGACATGGCGGCCAGTTAGCCGCCCCACTTCGCCCCGTTGATGCCGGCAGCGCGAGACTCGACTGCTGCTACGGACCCGGCTGGATCGCTGCGGGCGATGCCGCCCTCTGCTATGATCCTGTCTCCGCGCACGGACTGACCCTGGCCTTGCGCACTGGCATCGACGCCGCCCACGCGCTGCTCGCCGACCAGACCGGAGACGCGATGGCGTTCCATCAATACCAAGTCCGACTCGACCGCTCCTTTTCCATTCAGTGTCGCGAAGCCCTTCGCACCTACGCCAGCGAACGCCGTTGGCCTGAGGCAGTCTTTTGGAAAAAGCGGCACGCGCTCTGGATGGATGACACCTTTCCGGACAGGGCACGTATCGGTGTGGCGGGGAATCGAGTGGGAATGGCGGGCCACGTCAGCCTTTGATCAAACCCCGCGCTTGTCCGACTCAAGGTGAGAATCTTGATTCGTAAATGAAGGGCGGATTCGCCACGATTCGGGCAGTGAACTCTCCCAAGCAACAATTCGGCGGTGGCTGGACCGCCGAGAAGCTTGAGCGGGTACGCAAGTATCTCGTCGCCTACGTGACCCTCATGCGGAAACAGAAGTTCCGCTTCGCCTACATCGATGCGTTTGCGGGCACGGGCTACAACACTCCGAAAGCCTGTCAGGATGAAACGTCTTCGTTTCCGGAGCTCGTCGGCAAGGATGCTACGGGCTTCATGGACGGTTCGGCGCGCATTGCGCTCAAAGTCGAGCCACGGTTTACTAAATACATCTTCATTGAGAAGGATCCCAAGCGTTTTGCAGAACTCAGCCGACTGAAGGAAGAGTTTCCGGAGCTTGCCAGTGATATCGTCCTCATTAACGCCGACTCGAACGCTTACCTCCGCGACATTTGCGAGAATCGCAAATGGGAGAGGAATCGTGCGGTTCTATTCCTTGATCCGTTCGGGATGCAGGTTACTTGGGATACAATGAAGGCCATCGCCGAGACGAAGGCCATCGACCTCTGGATACTCTTTCCTCTCGGCATCGGCGTGAACCGTCTGCTGCGCCGTGATGCAAAGCTCAGCGAGGGCTGGCAACGCCGGCTGGACGACTTCTTCGGCACACCAGATTGGCGCGAGGCTTTTTACGAGACCAAAGTTGAGCAGAGCCTGTTCGGCCCGGAGACAAAGACCGAGAAAGTCACTGACTTTAACGGAATCGCCCGCTTCTTCGTGAAACGCCTTGAAACCATTTTCCCTGGCGTTGCCAAGAATCCACTCGCGCTCCACAACTCCGCCAACACGCCGCTTTATCTTCTGTGCTTCGCCGCCGGCAACGAACGCGGGGCGAGGGTGGCTGTGAAGATTGCCCAAGACATTCTTAAGCCATGACGACTTTCCTCAATCCGACCGTCGCCAAATCTGAAGTGGTGCGTCCAATTCAACGACGCAAAATTATTCGGGACGACCGAGTCGGCCTGTGGTCTTCGCCGGCGGTGATTGCACCGAACAACTTCGTTTACAAGAGCCTCTCGAATTGGGCCTTCAACGTCGCGGTTGGTTGTTCGCACGCGTGCCGGTTCTGTTACGTCCCCAGCGCAGCGACTATCAAGCAAAGACCGAAACTCTCCGAATTTGGCGTCAAAGATCCTGACTCGGAATGGGGCGAGTACGTGCTGCTCCGTCCCTGGGACGAGGACAAGTTTCTGGCCTCACTGCGCGCGGCAGAAAACACGCTGCGCTCGCTGCTCAAACCCGACGGCAATCGCGCGGTGATGTATTGCAGCACCACTGATCCCTACCAGGTGATCCACCATCCTGCCCCGGAGCGACGGCAGATTCTGGCACAACACGCGCGCTGGCTGGTGCGCCGTTCGTTAGAACTCATTCGCGACCATTCCACCCTCAACGTCCGCATCCTGACCCGAAGCCCGCTCGCTCGGTCGGATTTCGATTTGTTCAAGAGCTTTGGCCCGCGCCTGTTATTCGGTATGAGCCTGCCCACCTTGCGCAACGACCTCGCCAAGGTTTACGAACCGAAAGCCCCGGCGCCGTCGCAACGTCTGGCGGCGTTGCGCGCCGCCCGCGAAGCCGGCCTGCACGTCTATGTGGCCGTCGCTCCAACTTACCCGGAGTGTGACGAAGCGGACTTGCGCGCCACCCTCCGCGCCGTGGCCGAACTCGAACCTGTCACTGTCTTCCACGAACCGATCAATATCCGCGCCGAGAACGTCGAGCGAATCGAATCCCACGCTCGAGGACTGGGCGTGATCTTGAAGACCGATGTTTTTGCCACTCGCGAGCGATGGCAGGATTACGCCATCAACAGCCTGCAGACCGTGGAACGTCTGGCCGAAGAACTGGGCCTTGCCGATCGCCTTCATCTCTGGCCCGACAAATCGCTAGGCAACGCAGGCATGACCGATCGTCAGATCAACCCAAAGGAACACATTCGATGGCTGCGGAGGTGGTGGGGCCGCCTCAGCGAATGGCCAGTTTGATCCTCATTTACCCCACCGACTGGGCTTCATACGGCCAGGTCGGTTTCATCGTTCCCTCCGCGAACGGCAAACGGACTTCGATAGTGCGCCGCGGCGACGCGTTCTCGCAACTCCTCTGTGAACGCGTGATGAGCCCAGCCTCGTAGCCAGAGGGCGTCCACCTGGATCCAGTGGGGCGCCCACACGTGCGCCTTTGGGGAGTACGCCGTCCAACAATCCGAGAGTTGATTCGATGACCTGAGGCATCAGCGTGGGCCCGTGAATTGGCTCGCGCACTTTGCGCTCTCGCCCGATGGCGACCGCATTCGGTTAGGCAACTGGCTGGCTGACCTATTCTCGCGCTCGGAGCTGGAAGGCGTGACCGACGACGCCCTCCGTTTCGGTCTCGAACTCCATCAACGCATCGACCGCGAGACCGATCGCCATCCGCAAGTGCGAGCAGCGCGTGCTCGATTTCCGCCGGAGTTGCGCCGAGGCGGAGGCATCGTGCTGGATGTCTTTTGGGATCACTTTCTGGCGCGAGAGTTCGAGCACCGGATGGGTCGCGCGCTAAACTCCTTTGTGGCGGAAGTGCTGACGGGATTGGAACGCGTCATTCACCTCGGCCCCCCGGGCACCCGCGACGTGTTGGCTCAAATGCGCGTGGAGAATTGGCTCGGCAGTTACGAAACCCCGGAGGGAGTGGAGCTGGCGTTGAGCCGCATTTCCCGCCGTCTGTCGCCTCGGGCGCGTGGCGTGCTGGCGCCGCGTGCGGCCCGGGAGTTCTTGCTGGAACACTACTCGGTCTTACACGCCGACTTTGATGAGATCTGGAATTCAGTCTCGGTCAGCGTTTCGCTCAACCGCCCGGCACTATGCGCACCCACTGAAATCAACTGTCGCGAGGCGCCGACTTGCCCGTTCCCTGGGTAGGCTCCAATTCCAAAATCCGGGGTTGAATCGGGACCGTGAACCATGAACCCCGTAGGAGACGACGTGAGGAGGCGCTGACTAAAGCGGCGCGATTGGAGGCGACTAGGCATTTTAGCACGTTGGTGCAAGCAGAAGAATGCGCGTCGTTCCCTCCGCGACTACAACGGTTCGTGGCGAGCAACCTTGGTGCGCTTGCCGGCCGGTTTGGGAGGTGGTCGAATAAACGTGGTGTCGGAATCGGGATGCCGATCGCGCCGCGGCCGCAGCAGTTTGGCGATCAGCCCGGTCCAACCGGTCTGGTGGCTCGCTCCGACTCCCCGTCCGGTGTCTCCATGGAAATACTCATGGAACAATAGGTGATCCGCGAAGCGTGGGTCGCGGGCGAGTTTTGGATGATAGTTCAGCACTGGTCTAACACCGGTCGAATCCTTAAGAAACAACCGGCCTAAGCGGCGCGCCAGTTCATCGGCAATCTCGTTAATCGTCAGGAGTTGTCCGCTTCCCGTCGGACACTCGACCTTGAAGTCGTCGCCGTAGTAATGGTGAAACTTCTGGAGCGACTCGATCAGGAGGTAGTTCACAGGCATCCAAATCGGGCCGCGCCAATTCGAGTTGCCGCCAAAATTGGCATTCAGCGACTCCGCGGGCCAGTACGGGACCTCGTGCTCGCTTCCACACGCTTCCATGCGATAAGGAACGCGTTCGTGAATTTTCGATACCGACCGGATGCCAAAGTCAGACAGGAACTCGCTTTGATCAAGCATCCGCCGCAAAAGGCATTTCATCCGGTGTCCCCGCAAGAGTGAGAGCAATTGGCGCTCGCCTCGTCCGCACTTGTCCCACCGAGAAACGAGAGCGGCCAGGTCCGGGCGATGTTCGAGGAACCAGGTGAGGCGCGCCTTAAATTCCGGAAGCGCGTTGAGTAACTCCGGCTCCAACGTTTCGACCGCGAACAGCGGTATGAGTCCGACCATGGAACGCACTTTGAGCGTCAGGTTCCGACCGTCCGGTAAATGCAACTGGTCATAGTAAAATTCATCAGCTTCATCCCAGAGCCCCAAAGCGCCCTCACCGACCCCATTGATCGCAGCGGCAATCTGCAAAAAATGTTCGAAGAATTTCGTCGCGATATCTTCGTAAGTCCGATTGTGGCCCGCTAACTCCAGCGCCACGCGCATCAAGTTGAGCGAGTACATGGCCATCCAACTGGTGCCGTCGGCCTGATTGATGAACCCGCCGGTGGGCAACGGTGCGCTGCGATCAAAGACTCCAATATTGTCGAGCCCCAGGAATCCACCCTGAAAAACATTTCGGCCCTGCGCGTCTTTGCGATTTACCCACCAAGTAAAATTGAGCAGCAACTTGTGGAAGACCCGCTCAAGGAACGCCAGGTCGCCCGGATCTTTGGGATCGATTTCTCGGCGGGCTCGCCGATCAATCTGGAAAACCCGCCAAGCGGACCAGGCATGAACCGGCGGATTCACGTCGCCGAAGGACCATTCATAGGCGGGCAACTGACCGTTGGGATGCATGTACCACTCGCGCGTGAGGAGCACGAGTTGGCTCTTGGCGAACTCGGCATCCACGACGGCCAGGGGCAAACAATGAAAGGCCAAATCCCACGCCGCGTACCACGGGTATTCCCATTTGTCAGGCATCGAAATGATGTCCGCATTGTTCAAGTGCGCCCACTCGTGATTTCGTCCTGAACGACGTTCCCGGGGAGGCGGGGGCTGGGCCGGATCGCCTTGGAGCCATTCCCGCACGTCGTAACAGAAAAACTGCTTCGACCAAATCATGCCCGCCCAGGCCTGCCGTTGAACGCGGCGGGCGTCGTCGTCGGTCATGTCTGTTTGGAGCCCGGCATAAAACTCGTCTGCTTCCCGCTCCCGGGCGGCAAACACGGACTCGAATTCTGCAAAGAGATCGGGCGAATTGCCCGTAGCCCCATTCCCACGAATCTGAGCTTGGCCTAAACCGGTCAGGCGCACGCGGACTTCACGGCTTTCGCCGGCGGCCACGTTCAGTACGTAAAGTGCCGCTACTTTGGTTCCGTTTCGGGCGGGATTGACCGCGTCCTCCTTGCCGTGAACGACGTATTCGTGAAACGCGTCTTTGAAGAATCCGGGCACATCCGCCTGACCATACAGGCGACGAACGTTGGTTTCATTCTCCGTGAACAGCAGTTCAGGCGAGTCGGAGCAGCGTAGTAGGTAATCTCCGAGCTCAGGGTGATGGGCGGTGACTCTAGCGGAGCGATCCTTGGTGGCTTCGAGGTGCGGGCTGGGTGAACCGTGTTTCCACGACCAAGTGTTGCGAAACCAGAGCTGCGGCAAGACGTGGATCGTGGCGGGGTCCGGACCGCGATTGTAGGCCGAGATCTTCATCAGCAGGTCGGTTGGGCCGGCTTTGGCGTATTCGACCAACACGTCCCAATAACGGTCGTCGTCGAAGATACCGGAATCGAGCACTTCGAATTCCGGCTGCCGGCGGTCGTACTGTCGACGCGCATTTTCAGCTCCTAGCTGGCGGTAGGGGTACGCCTTTTGGGGATACTTATAGAGGAACTTCAGCCACGAATGTGTCGGGGTCGCGTCGAGGTAATAGTAGAGCTCTTTGACATCTTCTCCGTGGCTGCCTTCGCAATTGGTCAAACCGAAAAGCCGTTCCTTGAGGATCGGGTCTTGGCCGTTCCAGACGGCGAGGGACAAGCAAAGGCGCGCGTGTTCGTCACTGATTCCGGCTAAGCCGTCTTCGCCCCAGCGGTAGGCCCGGCTCCGCGCGTGATCGTGAGGAAAATAGTCCCAAGCCGC
>DLVS01000516.1 GCA_003445095.1 Verrucomicrobiales bacterium | reverse complement strand
GAGGAGGCAATGCGCAGATCGTGCCCTTCCCGGGGACGCATCATGGCCCGATGCGGACCAAAGGTGACGGGCTCGCGGTAAAAGTATTCGGTCCGATGGGTGATGCGGATGCGCTTCATTTCGCCTGGCTAATGTTGCCCTCCCATTTCCCGCGAAGGCCAAGCAAATCGTCGGCAGCTTGCGCCGTGGCAAACTCGTCACACGGTCTCGCCAGTCTCGGTGGCGGCGCCGGCATAAATCGGTTTACAGGTCCCGAAGCGCGCCCGCGATCACGATCACCCCGAAAACGGCCAGCACCGTCGCCATGAGGGTGGAGTTGTGGCGGGCCAGGAACATGTTCATCCGGTCGAGAGGCTCGCTCGCCCGTTCGCCTAGGAGCAGCCACAGGATCAGAGGAGCGGCGACTCCGAGGCTCGCGGTGGCCGTGAAGACGAGCAGCGCGCCGATCTGGGCGGCGGGGACGTAGGTTTCGGACGCGATGGCGAGCGCGCCGGAGCTCACGAGGACGGCATTCTTCGGGTTCACGACGACGAGGAGGAAACCAAGCCCGAGCGCGCGCGGAGTTCGGATCGTATCGATGGCCGCCATCCAGCCAGGCAGTTCGGGATTCTCTCCGGCCGCCGCGCGGGCCCGCCATTTTTTCCCGGCGAGGCCAAGGAGGGTGGCGCCAAGCAGGAGGCGCAGGAGGACGACCCAAACCCGCGCACCCTCAGGATTCGGCGTCATCAGGTCGGCGGCCAGGATGACCAGGCCGCCGAGCAGAATGAAACCCAGCGCCCAGCCGCCGAGGAAGCCCAGCAGAACCCCGGTCTTACGTCGCGTCAAAAAGATGAGCGGGATCGCCACCGCCGGCAGGGTGGCGATGACGATCCCGAGGGCGATGGGCAGGGATTCGGCGATGGCGTCTAGCATCCGCAGGTTCCTTTGAACCGAAGCTCTGGCGCCGCCGATAGGTACCAGTTTGGGCGGGCGACGATCACTCGTTGATCCTGGTGCTCAAGGACGGGGCAAACCTCATGGACTTGGAAGCTTAGACCCGTTCAGGGCGGTGGAGTACCGGCACGACGGCGTTTGGCTGCACCGGCCGGGATTGTTGCGTGATCAGTCGCGAACCACCATGAAAAGCCATGAAAGGAAAAGCCGAAGCGAGTCTTGACGGAGCAGCGGGCCAGATCCCATGATTTTTTAGTTCATTTTCTCCTCTATGAGACGCCCAATCGCTTTACCCGCCTCCATTGCACCAGAACGGTCTTATCTTTTTTCCCCCCAGGCCCGGCGCCTGTTCGCTGCTGCCGCGCTGGCGCTGTTAACGCCCGCCGCGTTGGGCCAAGAGGCGGAGGATTTGCTGGACGAGCAACCGACGCCGGATTTCAAATTCTTGGGAAGTGGCGGACTGGCTTGGCAGGGCGAGGCCGATATTGATGGGGGAGGTACGATCCAAGTGAACCGGTATGACGCCGCCGTTGGCTTCCAAACTGGCCTGACCGAGAAGCTGACGTGGCTCAATACCTTCTTTGTGGGATTCAGTGACTACGAGTTTGGGGGCGGCGGATTTGCCGAGGGCAATCCGTGGGAAAAGGTGCTCTTCAACCGGTATGGCACCCAGTTGGCCTACCAAATCGATGAGCATTGGGGCGTCCGCGCGGGCGGCGTATTCATGTTCTCACGCGAGACGGACGCAGATTGGAACGACGGTTTCACGGGCGGCGGCTCGCTGGGGGTGGACTACCGGGTCAGCGAGACCCTTTTCCTCAGCCTCGGCCTGGGAGCGGTGACCCAGATTGAGGGCGGTGCCAAAGTGGAACCGTCGGTGATGATCAACTGGGTTCCGGCAGAACACTGGCTCCTCCGCGTGGGGGCAGTCCCGGTCAGCGGTGGCGCCGCCGCGGGCGCCGAAGTCGAATACCAGTTTGCCGAGCATTGGAACGTCGGCCTAGGCCTGCTCTTCAATCAGCGGCGCTTCCGCTTGGATGATGATTCCTCCAGCGTGGTCCCCAATGGCGTGGGGGAGGACGACACTTTGCCGCTCCGCTTGCGCCTTGGTTGGAAAATCACCCCGCAAGTGTCGCTTAACTTCCTCGCCGGAATCGTGTTGGGCGGTCAGCTTCAGTTGGATGACCAGAATGGCAACACATTGCGCGAGCAGGACTACGATCCCGCGCCGTACCTTGGCGTGCGCGCTGTCGGCCGCTTCTGAGACCGTTGCCACCGCAGCGATCTTCGCCGACCGGGCGCCGCAGTTTCGGTGCCCGGCCGCGCGCCGAAAACGGGGACTTGGCGCGGGCCTATGACACCTGATTCCCCAGTGCCCGAGCCGCCGAACAAGCCCCCGGCGCCCGATCCAGATGTCCTGCTCGAGTTCATGTTTCGGCTCGGGAAGGCTTATCTCGCGTGCGGCGAACAGACCGCCAAGGTCGAACTGCTCCTGCGACGCACCGCGTCGGCCTACGGCATGCGCAAGTCCCGGGTGGTGGCGTTCCCGACGGCCGTTTTCATCGCGCTGCACGACGGCACGGGCGAACGTGTCACCCTGACCGAATCCGAACCGCAGACGATGCGCCTCGACCAGATGGCCGACATTTACGCGCTGGGCGAGGCGGCTCGGACTGGCACAGTGGAACTGGCCGAGGGATTGCAGCGGCTGACGGCGATTTTGCGCCAGGAAGCACGTTTCGGCCTGGCGGGTGTTGTGCTGGGACACACCATTCTCGCGGTCGGCGTGGCGATGGTGCTGATGCCCACTCTGTCCAACGTGGCCGCGGCGGCGGCGCTCGGGCTGATCGTGGGGCTGGTGAAGTTGCTTAACCGGGGGCGGGCCACGCAGGCGGTACCGATGCCGGTGGCCGCGGCCGCGCTTGTCTCCTCGCTCGTCTTCCTCGCGGTACGCAACGGGCTGCCGGTGGATCCGCTGCACGCGTTGATTCCGCCGCTCGTAACCTTCCTTCCCGGGGGGATGCTCACGCTGGGCATGGTGGAACTGGCGTACGGCGACATGGTCAGCGGCGCGAGCCGGCTGATCGCGGGCTTCGTGCAACTGGTGCTGATGGCCTTCGGCCTGGCCGCTGGCGCCATGCTGGTCGGCTACAGTTCGGGCGACCTGGTGTCCTCGGCGGCGCAGTACGTGAAGATTGCCTGGGCGCCTTGGGGCGGCGTGCTGGTCTTCTCGCTGGGCGCCTACCTCCACTTCTCCGCGCCGCGAAATTCGCTCCAGTGGATTACGTTCGTCGTGCTGTTGGCAGTCGCCGCGCAGCGGGTCGCAGCGGAGGTGTTCGGTAGCGAGATCAGCGGCTTCTTCGGCACCCTCGTGGCCACGCCGCTGGGCTATCTGATCCAGCTCCGCTTCCGTGGCCCGCCGGCGATCGTGACGTTTCTGCCCAGCTTCTGGCTGATGGTTCCCGGCGCGCTGGGGCTGCACAGCGTGACGCACCTGCTCAGCGACCGCACCGCCGGAGTGGAAGGCCTGGTTACGGTGGTGTTCGTGATCACGTCGGTAGCACTGGGCACGCTGATTGGCGCCTCAGTTTACAAATGGGCCACGGAAACGTTCGGCTGGTGGCAACTTCAGATCGGTCGCGTGGGGCGGTACTTCCAAGGCGAAAAAAAGAAATGAGGCGGATCCTTGCGGATGATCAAAAACGGGCGCTTAGCAGTTAGCCCAAGTTCCGCAGTTGCCTTGG
>DLVS01000596.1 GCA_003445095.1 Verrucomicrobiales bacterium | reverse complement strand
CTGTTCAGCGCGGCCGACTATTGGCGGATGGCGTGGCTGAGCCTGCGTCAGCGCCAACTGAGCCTCGAAGTCCCCATCGCGGTCGGGATCACGGCTCTCTTCGCCCAGAGCGTTTTCGAAGTCGTTAGCGGGCGCGGCGAAGGTTACTTCGATTCGCTGGCTGGACTTTTGTTCTTCCTGCTCTGCGGCCGCGTCTTTCAACAAAAGGTTTTTGATCGGCTCTCGTTCGACCGTGACTACCGTTCGTTCTTCCCGCTGTCAGTGATTCGCATTCAACAGCTCGCCGGCCCTGGTTCAAATGTCAGTGAGTCCGAGCAACGCGTTTCCTTGGCCCAGATCCAAGTCGGCGACCGCTTGCGACTCCGTCACGGTGAACTGATTCCCGCCGACGCTCGCCTTCTGCGCGGGGAAGCGCGGGTGGACTACAGCTTTGTCACGGGCGAATCCAAACCGATCCGGCGACAATTGGGTGAGCTGCTCTATGCCGGGGGCTGCCAAACCGGCGGCACGATCGACGTTGAGATCGTGAAGCCGGTCGCCCAGAGCTACCTAACGTCCTTGTGGAATCGGGACCTCTTTCGCAAGGACAAGGACGACACTTTTAACACGCTCACCAACCGGTACAGCGGCCGCTTTACCTGGGTCATCCTGGGGATCGCGACAATGGCCGGATTGTTCTGGGCCGCGATTGACCCAACGCGTGGGATGCGAGCATTCGTGGGAGTCCTCATCGTCGCGTGTCCCTGCGCCCTCGCGTTGGCCGCGCCATTTACCTTGGGAACCGCGGTGCGCGTGCTGGGTCGTCGGGGAATATTCCTCCGCAACCCTCACGTGATCGAAATCCTGGCGCGGATTTCTTCCGTGGTTTTCGACAAAACCGGCACACTGACCGCGGCGCGATCCGGTGAGACTTCTTTCGTCGGTGGGCCATTATCCGCGGCTGACGAGGCGGCGATTCGGGCGTTGGCCCTCCAGTCCGCTCATCCGCTGGCGGGTCGAATCGCCGCCGAGTTGTCGGACGAACGCGCCAATCCACCAGCGGTTCGTGAATTTCAAGAACACCCCGGCGCCGGCGTCAGTGGCCAGGTCGAGGGAGTTCCATGGAAATTGGGTTCGGCCGACTGGTTGCGCGGTTGTGGCGTCGCCATTCCAGTGACCATTTCCGAGGGACCGGCCGTCCACGTCGCCCGCAACGGGCACTACCAAGGCCTGTTCACGATGCAGCATCCCTTGCGACCGGAGATTGACCAACTGATTCAAACCCTTTCGCTCAATTATGAGCTGGCGTTGCTGAGCGGGGATAACGCCGACGAGGTCGCTCGGTTCCAGAAACTGTTCGGCCTTCCCGCCACACTCGAATTCAACCAGAGCCCGGCGAATAAGCTGGAGTTCATCCGAGCCCGACAACAGCAGGGCCAGGTGGTGATGATGGTCGGTGATGGACTCAATGATGCGGGCGCTCTGCGCCAGAGCGATGTCGGTGTCGCGGTCGTTGAACAAATCGGCGCCTTCTCGCCCGCTAGCGACGTTATCCTCGAAGCCAGCCGGGTTCAGCGCCTGGGGAACGTGATTCGCTTCGCTCGGAACACGGTCGGTGTAGTGCGGGTCAGTTTCGTTATTTCCAGCCTCTACAACCTCGTGGGCCTTTCGATTGCCGCGGCCGGCCAATTGTCGCCCGTGGTGTGCGCGGTGCTGATGCCCCTAAGTTCGGTGACCGTCATCGCTTTCGCGGTGGTTGCCGTACACTGGGTGGGACGCCGGGCCGGACTCGGACCGGTCCTGACGGAACCGACGGAGGTACGTCTATGAGCGTCGTCCTCCTCCTCATTCCGTTGAGCATCGTGATCGCGGCTGGCTTCTTGAGCGCATTCTTCTGGGCGGTGCGATCAGGCCAGTATGAGGACACCTCGACGCCATCCCTCCGTGTCCTCACCGACGAAACCCGGGAATCAGCGTCCAAGCATCCTAACAGGCAACGAATCATTTCAGATGAAGATTGATACATTCAAATATGATAACCGGATCGTGCGCGCCTTTGCGATTGCCACGATCATTTGGGCCATCGTGGGATTCTTGGCGGGGCTGTTGGCCGCCTGTGAATTGTTCTGGCCGGGTCTGAATGCCGGCCTCCAGTACATAACCTTCGGCCGATTGCGGCCATTGCACACCAACGCGGTCATCTTCGCGTTCGTGGGCAATGGCATGTTTACGGGCATCTACTATTCACTGCAGCGTTTGTGCAAAGCTCGAATGTTCAGCGATAAGCTCAGTTGGTTCAACTTCTGGGGTTGGAACGCCATCATCGTCGCCGCCGCGCTGACTCTGCCATTAGGATTCACGACCAGTAAGGAATACGCCGAACTCGAGTGGCCGATCGACATCGCCATCGCGGTGGTTTGGGTCGCTTTCGCAATTAACCTGTTCGGTACTATCCGCAACCGCCGGGAGAAGCATCTGTACGTCGCGATCTGGTTCTATATCGCGACCGTTCTCACGGTGGCCATTCTGCATATCGGTAACTCGATCGAAGTTCCGGCCGGAGTGCTAAAGAGCTATCCCGTGTATGCCGGCGTTCAGGACGCACTGGTGCAATGGTGGTACGGACATAACGCCGTCGCCTTTTTCCTCACCACGCCCTACTTGGGTTTGATGTACTACTTCCTGCCCAAGGCGGCCAATCGCCCCGTGTTTAGCTATCGTCTGTCGATCATCCATTTTTGGTCACTCATCTTCATTTACATCTGGGCCGGACCGCACCATCTCCTCTATACCGCGCTGCCCGATTGGGCTCAGTCCCTGGGGATGGCTTTCTCCATCATGCTCGTCGCGCCGTCGTGGGGCGGCATGCTCAACGGCCTGCTGACCCTCCGGGGAGCCTGGGATAAAGTCCGCCAAGATCCCGTTCTGAAATTCATGGTCGTCGCCGTTACTGCTTATGGGATGGCGACTTTGGAAGGCCCTCTACTGTCGATCAAAAGTGTTAATTCCCTCTCCCACTACACCGATTGGACGATTGCCCACGTGCATACCGGGGCGCTGGGTTGGAATGGGTTTCTGACGTTCTCCATGCTGTACTGGCTCTTCCCGCGGCTGTGGAACACCCGCCTTTATTCGCTAAAGCTGGCCAACTGGCACTTTTGGCTCGGGTTATTGGGCATCATGTTTTACGCGATTCCCATGTATTGGGCCGGAATAACTCAGGGCCTCATGTGGAAAGAATTCACGCCCGACGGCTTTCTCCAGTACCCCAACTTTCTAGAAACGGTTCTCCAGTTGGTTCCCATGTATCGCCTGCGAGCGATTGGCGGAACTCTCTATTTGATTGGGGCCTGCATTGGAGCCTACAACCTCTATCGAACCGCGAAATCAGGGGTATTTGAGCCTAACACGGAAGTCCAGGCTGCGCCCCTCTCGGCCGACACGCATCCCGTAGGCACCGGTCATCGCTGGCTCGAATCGCGCGCCGGATTGTTCACCGTGCTTTCGGTGGTGGCA
The DNA here is from genome assembly GCA_003445095.1 of Verrucomicrobiales bacterium. Classification (GTDB taxonomy): domain Bacteria; phylum Verrucomicrobiota; class Verrucomicrobiia; order Limisphaerales; family UBA9464; genus UBA9464. The sequence continues at coordinate 9,421 of DLVS01000596.1, read as the reverse complement.
GTCCTGATCGGTGGCGCCATTGAAATCATTCCACTTTACCTGATTAAGTCTAATGTCCCAACCATTGCTAGTGTTAAGCCATACACGCCCCTCGAGGTATTGGGACGGGATCTCTACATCCGAGAAGGTTGTGTCGGTTGTCACTCGCAGATGATCCGTCCGTTCCGCTCTGAGACCGAACGGTATGGCGAGTATTCAAAAGCCGGCGAATTCGTCTTCGACCACCCGTTCCTCTGGGGATCGAAGCGCACCGGCCCCGACCTACAACGCGAAGGCGGAAAATATCCGGATGCCTGGCACTACAACCACATGGAAGACCCGCGCTCAACTTCTCCCGGCTCGATCATGCCACCGTATCCGTGGCTCCTGACTCAGAGGCTGGACACAAACTCATTGCCGGCTCGGATTCGAGCGCTTCGCAAAGTTGGGGTTCCGTATCCCGATGGGTTTGAAAGCGGGCCTGCGCAAAAATCCTTGCAGACTCAAGCAGCTTCCATTGTCGCTAACCTAAAATTCGGATCCATCAGCAACTCCCCACCCGACGCCGAAATCATTGGCATGATTGCCTACCTCCAACGGCTCGGCACCGACATCAAAACGGCGCCGAAAACTGCCTCGGACGGGGATGGCTCCGCTCCGTCCAACCTCGCTGCCCAATCCAGCCCCTGAGTTCCCATGATTAAGAATGTTCTCACCCACCTCGGCGGGATCGGACTCTACGGAGTTATCTCGGTCTGCCTGTTCTTCACCGTGTTCAGCGTCGCGTTGATTTTGGCGATGCTGACGAAGCGGCCATTCCTTGTTCACATGAGCGCACTCCCACTTGCGGACGACTCCAAGACCGAACCTTGTTTTGAATCGAAAGGAGAAACTCACCATGAATGATCCCAAGTCACCTCGCGATCCCCTGCTGCTGGATCATGAAGCCGACGGAATCCAGGAGCTCGATAACAATCTTCCTCGGTGGTGGGTTTGGTTGTTCTACCTGACCATCCTTTTTGCCGCGTTTTACCTCACGTACTATCACGTCCTCGGCAAGGGCACGTCGCAGTTGACAGCGTATCGAGAAGAGATGGCCAAAGGTGAAGCCGTGAAGCAGGCGGCCATAAGTCGGTTCGACACGGCGCTGGGAAATGTCGCGCCCAGCACCGAAACAGCGACCCTGGACCGCGGTCGCGAGTTGTTCCTGACGTATTGTTCACCGTGCCACCGGCCCGACGGCGGCGGCTTGGTGGGGCCGAACCTCTGCGACGACTATTGGATCCACGGGCCGCAGTTTTCCGACAACGTTAAGGTCATCTGGAACGGCGTGCCCGAGAAGGGAATGCTTTCGTGGCGAGAACAGGGGATGAAGCCTTCGGACATCCTGGCCGTGGCGAGTTACATCTACACCCTGCGAGGTAGCAATCCGCCCAATCCTAAGATTCGTGAGGATCAGGCGCCGGCAGTACCAGCCCAAGTGTATGAGTGATCGAAATACACTCATGCCAACCAAGCCCACCAAGCCGGAAGCCGAGAAGACCTCCACTCGCGCAGTCAACTGGGGCGACTTTCGCGAGCATCTCGCCACGGCGGATAAAGACGGCCAGCGCCGCTGGCTGTATCCCCGCAAGCCCGTCGGCCGCTGGTACCGCTGGCGCACCTGGATGAGCTGGGTGCTGATCGCGATCATGTTCGCCGGTCCGTTCATTCGGATCGGGGGCAATCCGCTCCTCATGTTCAATCTCATTGAGCGCAAGTTCTCGATCTTGGGGCGGATCTTTTGGCCTGAGGACACGATCATCTTCGCGGTGGCAATGCTGATCTTCTTCGCCGGGATCATGATCTTTACCACTGCTTTCGGCCGGCTGTGGTGTGGCTGGACGTGTCCGCAGACAATCATGATGGAGATGGTATTTCGGAAGATCGAGTACTTGATCGAAGGCGATTCTCACCAGCAACGAGCGCTGGATGCCGCGCCATGGAACTTCAGCAAGACTACCAAGAAAGTCCTGAAGCATTCCGTCTTCTTCCTCCTCTCCTTTGTGATCGGAAACACTCTGTTAGCCTATCTGATCGGCTCGGACGCCCTGCTCCGAATCATCACCGACGATCCGCGCCAACACCTCGTCGGATTGACGTTCATGATTCTCTTTACGCTCGTTTTCTACGGCATCTTTGCGCGGTTCCGAGAACAAGCCTGCACGTTCATCTGTCCCTACGGACGTTTCCAATCGGCGCTCTTGGACGAGAACACGATGGTCGTCGCGTATGACTATAAGCGAGGTGAGAAGCGGGCGCCGTGGAAACGGGAACAACGCCTAGACCTCCGCCAGTCCGAAGGCCTCGGCGATTGCGTGAATTGCCGGCAATGCGTGGCTGTGTGTCCGACCGGTATCGATATTCGCGATGGGATTCAGATGGAGTGCGTCAATTGCACGGCGTGTCTCGATGCCTGTGACGCCGTGATGGACAAGATCGGGCGACCCCGCGGACTGATTCGCTACGCCTCGCTGAATGGAATCGAACATGGCCAGCCGCTTCGATTCACCGCGCGCATGAAGCTGTATGCGTCCGTCCTCACCGGGCTGATCGCCTTGTTCCTGATCCTCGTGTTCACGCGGGCCGAGGTGGAAACGATGTTCCTCCGTGCGCCAGGCGCGATGTTTCAGACCATGGCCAACGGTCGCATCAGCAATCTCTATACGGTCAAGGTGGTAAACAAGAGCAGCCGCGACCTGCCGGTGCAGTTCCGGCTGGAGAATGCCGAGGGTGGAATCACCGTGATGGGCGCACCTACGTTCGTGGTTCCCAAAGATCGAGTCCGCCAAGCCTCGGTGCTAGTGGAGTTGAATCCGACGCACCTAACAGGACGGACGACGAAACTGAAGATTGGCGTTTATTCCGGTGAGCGACGCTTGGAAACCGTGAGCACTTCGTTCGTCGGGCCTCGATGATTCCTATGAAGCCGAATTCTGATCTTTCCGTTCCGCTGAATCCTTCCTGGAACCCGTGGCCTCATGGGCTGGCCGCTTTTCTGAGCTTGTTTGCCTGCGCGGTGGCAGGGATGGGGATCTTTGCCACTCGCCACAATCAGGACCTGGTCAGTCCGGATTACTATGAACAGGAGATTCGTTACCAGGAACAGATCGACCGGGTGACGCGGACCCAGGCCCTCACCGATCCTGTGACCGTGGCCCTCTCGCCCGACGGACGCACTCTCGAGCTGCGACTTCCGGTGGCGGCCCAAGGCACCGTGCAGTTGTACCGCCCGGCCGAGGCGCGTCTTGATCGGGAATTTCCACTGGCGCTCGATGCCCAAGGACGCCAGCGGTTGGACCTAAATCCGCTGAAGCCAGGTTTGTGGCGAGCGCGAGTCCAATGGCAGCAGGGTGGCCAAGAATTCTTCCGGGCCGCTAACGTGATTTTGCCAGAGCGCTGAGAATCCCATGCTTTGGACCGCGTTATTGTTGGGAGCCGCGGGAAGCCTGCATTGCGCCGGAATGTGCGGCCCGCTGATGTTCGCCCTGCCGACTGGCGGAGCGCGAACCGGGTTTGTGGTTGGCCGAGTGGCTTACCACGCCGGGCGCCTTGCGACCTATACGGCATTGGGAGGCATTGTCGGCGTCTTAGGCAAATCGTTGGCTATGGTTGGGCTTCAACGGTGGGTTTCCCTGACCGCGGGTGTACTGATGTTGGCCGGCTTGGCTGCGCTAATTCCTCTCAGTGCGACTCAACCCATCTTCGCCGTCGTTCGTCGACTCAAACAAGCCGCCGGCCGGCTGTTGCAAAATCGCTCCGTGGGTTCGTTGGCCTTGTTGGGCGGACTCAACGGACTGTTGCCCTGCGGACTGGTCTATGCTGCCGCCGCCGGAGCCGCGTCCTTGGGGGGAATTCTTTCGAGCCTGAGCTATATGACCTTATTTGGCGTGGGCACGTTGCCGATGATGTTAGGTCTTTCGTTGTCGGGCAAAGCGCTTCCGGTGACTTGGCGTACACGGTGGCAACAGCTCGCTCCAGTGACCTTGGGACTCGTGGCGGTCTTATTGATTCTGCGCGGACTCGCGCTCGGAATTCCCTACTTGAGCCCCGATCTCGGCAGCACCGGCGGCGGCTCTTGCCATTGAACTCAGCATTGGGTTGCTGCCGGATTGCTGGTTCACTCGGTGCGTGATGTTGGCCCTCGCCTTGATCCAGATGCGCGTCGACGGCGGCGAGCCCGAAGCAAATTTAGAACGAGCCGCCGCTCGCATCGCGACCGCATCCGCCCAAGGCGCCGAAGTTGTCGTGCTCCCGGAGGCGCTTGATCTGGGATGGACCCATCCTTCCGCCGCCACGTCGGCCCAGCCGATTCCCGATGGCCGGACGGCACGCCGGCTGCGCGACACCGCCCGCCTGAACCATGTTTGGGTTTGCTCCGGTCTGGTGGAGCGGGACGGTTCCTCGGTGTTCAATTCATCAATCCTGATCGATCCGACGGGCGAAGTGGTGCTGCATCATCGAAAGCTAAACGAGTTGGAGATTGGACAGAGCTGTTACGCCGGCGGTGACCGGCTCGCGGTGGCAACAACTCCCTGGGGTGTGGTGGGGATGATGATTTGTTCCGATGCCTTCGCTCCCGGGCAGGTCATTGCCCGGACGTTGGGGCTGCTGGGCGCCCAAATCATTCTTTCGCCGTGTGCCTGGGCGGTTCCGGCGGACCACGATCCGGTGGGCGAACCGTACGGGCAACTTTGGCAGGACAATTATGGACCCGTCGCCCGTGACTTCCGTCTTTGGATCGCGGGCGTGAGCAACGTCGGACCGCTGACGGCCGGACCTTGGGCCGGACGCCGCTGCATCGGTTGCTCTCTGCTCGTCGGCCCCGACGGATTGCCCGTATTGCGTGGGCCCTACGGCGGGGACGCTGACGTAATCTTGCGGGCGAATGTTGAGTTGGAACCGCGACCGGCTCGGGGCGACGGCTGGGTCCGGTGGCGCGAAGATCAGTTTCGCCGAGAGATGCCGCGAGTTGGTAAAGCCTAGCTTTGTGGGAACCCGAAAGCTTGGCAGGGTAGCTCCCGTGTCCCCGGGTGGGCACATCTCGGGGATCATCAACCTGGTAGGGCTGCCGCGCTGCGGCGGCCCCGCGCCAAAGGCGCGGACTTTCGCAACGACGCGATGGAGGAATCCGACGGGTCACTGCGAAAGGGCGGCCCGGAGCTGCGCCCGGAGTGTCGTAGGTCTTTGACCAGCGTGGCAGTAATGGTCGAAGTCCTGGCAATTACACCAGCCGTACGGCATGCCAAAGCGGTAGAGCCGCTGCGCTCCCTCCTTCGCCTGGCTTCGGCGCGGCAGGCACCACCGCACTGCTCCACAGCACAATCCCTCAATGGTGCTTCCCGATTTCCCCCTGTAACCTTTCGCCGCAATCCCAGGTCTGTCTCAGCGAGTCTCCAAACCAAGTAATCCAATCGCACTGCTAATTGCCGGTATGGGACACCTCCCGGCATTCCTGTTCACCTAGAACCCACAAAATCGCCTCCTCGCTCATGAAAAACCTCCTGTTGCCTTCGCTGTTCTCGCTTGCCCTCGCCTTCCCGCTGCTGGCCCAAACGCCTGCGGCGGATGTGACGGCGGCAGCCAAAAAACTCGCCGAACGTGGCGCTTACCAATGGACGTCCAAGACGGACATGGGCAGCGGAGGCGGGGGCGGTCAATTCCGCCCTGGGCCCACCGAAGGGTGGCGCACCAAAGACGGCTTAACCCTGCTCAAAGTCACCCGCAACGACACGACCACCGAGATTGTTGTGAAAGGCGAAAAGGGCGCCTACAAAGCCGATGGCAACTGGCAAGCCGTCGATACCACGGTCCAAGGTGGGGGCGGCGGCGGCGGAGGCGGACAGCCCAATCCGGGGCGAGCGGCGGCAGGCGCGCTTCGCCGGTTCAAAGCTCCCGCAACTGAAGCCGAAGAGCTGGTAGCGAAGGCCACTGAGCTCAAGAAAGATGGGGACGCGATTGCCGGCGCCCTCACCCCGGATAGCGCTAAGGCGTTGGCGACCTTCGGGGGAGGCCGTGGCGGTGGCGGTGCACCTGAGGTCAGCGACGCCAAAGGAACGGTGAAGTTCTGGATCAAGGACGGCGTACTCTCGAAATACGAATATAAGGTGCAGGGCAAGATGAGTTTCAACGGCAACGAGCGGGCAATCGACCGTACCACCACGGTCGAAATCAAGGACGGCGGTCCGGCACCCGATGCGATACCAGACGCGGCGAAGAAGTTGGTTTCTTGATGGACCGGCGGCGAGGGCGATTGTCTAGTCGGGTCGGATGAAACGTCTGACCTCAAGTTTGAGTAGAACCATCACGGTGTCGGCGTCTCTCGCCGCGGCACCACCGTTATTGATTTTGCTCGTAGCCGGAGGCATCGGCACTCGGGCCTTCGCACAGACCCCACCTGAGTTCACCGCGACCGAATCACGAACCAACGGTGACTTTGTCCTGCGCTGGACCGGCACTCCCGGCTCCACCCAGCAGCTCCAGGTCTCCTCCAATCTCTTCGACTGGAGCACCCTGACCACTTCCCTTGCTACGGCGAACAACCAGCAGGCTGACACGAGTGCAGCGTACCGCGATTGGCGGGCCTATCGCGTCGTTGATTTGGGAATAACCAACCTGCTCACCGGAGATCACGTTCCGACTGCAAAGGGGGAGGTTGTGGTGCATCCGGTCAAACACGCCAGCTTGGTTCTTCAGTGGGGGGAACGGATGATTTACAACGACCCGGTCGGTGGCGCGGCGCCTTATTCCAAGTTTCCGCGCGCCGACCTTGTTCTCGTCAGTCACAGCCACGGTGATCATTTCGATGCGAGCACGTTGTCCGCGGTGCTGGGGCCCGAGGGACGAATCATCGCTCCGGCCGCTGTGTTCTCATCGCTGTCCCTGGCCCTCCGGGCGAAAACGATTTCATTGGCGAATGGTCAGTCCACCAATGTGATCGGACTGATGGTCGAGGCGATTCCAGCCTACAATTCCAATCATCCTAAGGGCACGGGCAACGGGTACGTCGTTACGATTGGGGAGCGAAGATTCTTCTTTAGCGGTGACACAGGGGACATTCCGGAGATGCGTGCCCTGCAAAACATCGATGTAGCGTTCGTGTGCATGAATTTGCCGTTCACGATGACCATTCCACAGGCGGTGGGCGCGGTGAGAGCGTTTCAGCCCGGAATAGTTTATCCGTACCATTTTGCTAATCCCGACGGCAGCAACAAGTCGAACACCAATCAGTTCAAAATTCAGGTCGGCACCGATTTGGGTATCGAAGTCCGACTCAGGAACTGGTACTAATTTCGCGCTCTCCCATGAAAACCATGACTCTTCTACCTTCTGTCCCGCGCCGTCGTTTCCTCCACGGGCTTGGCCTAGGTGCCGCCGCCTGGTGCATTCCTGGTGCCTTTGCCGAAGCACTGATTCAAACACCCGCACAGACCGAGGGCCCGTTCTATCCCGACCATCTACCCCTCGATACCGACAACGACCTGATTATCATCAACGACAAACTCACGCCGGCAGTTGGCGAAATTACCTGGGTCAGCGGGAGAATCCTCGACGCCCGCGGAGAACCCGTGCGCAATGCTCTCGTCGAAATCTGGCAATGCGATCAGAACGGAGTGTATTTGCATTCGAAGGGCGGCGACCCGGCGAAGCGTGATGGGAATTTCCAAGGGTTTGGACGTTTTCTTACGGGTTCGACGGGCGAGTACGTATTCCGAACAATCAAGCCGGTCGTTTATCCCGGACGGACGCCGCATATTCACTACGCCGTCAAGCTCAAGGGTCGCGATAAGTACACGACCCAATGCTACATTCAGGGCGATCCGCGAAACGCAACGGATGGCATCTGGAAAGGCATCACGGACTCGAAGCAACGTGAGTCGGTGACGGTTCCTTTCACACCGCTGTCCGGTTCGAAGGCCGGCGAACTGGCCGCTCGCTTCGACATCGTGTTGGGATTCACGCCGCAAATTTAACAGCAGTAGCCCGCCATGAAATTGCTCCTCCCTTTGTTTTGCGGCGTTCTGTCGCTGCTCAATGCCACCGCACAAGACTGGGCCAAAGCCCGGCTCGAAAAGTCCCCGCGTCATTTGGAATGGGTGAAGGTGAAGCAAGGCGACCGAACCGTGACTTGCTTCATCGCGTTCCCGGAAAAGAAAGACAAGGCCACGGCCGTTGTCGTCATCCACGAGATATTCGGCCTAACGGATTGGGTTCGGGGCGTTGCAGACCAACTGGCCGAGGCCGGATTCATTGCCATTGCGCCGGACCTTCTTTCCGGCGCAGCGCCTGGTGGTGGCGGAACGGCGGAGCTCGGTGGCAATGATGGCGCGCGAAAAGTCATCGGTTCGCTACCGCCGGAGCAGATCACGGCCGATCTCAACGCCGTCGTCGGTTACGTGACGGGACTACCGGCGGCCAATGGAAAGGTTGCGGTGGGCGGCTTTTGTTGGGGCGGTTCGCAGACCTTTCGCTTCGCCACCAACAACAAACAGCTCAAGGCGGCGTTCCCATTTTACGGATCGGGCCCCGACTTGCCCGAGGCCATCGCCAGGATCGCCGCACCGGTGTACGGATTCTATGGCGGAAACGATGAGCGAGTGAACGCGTCGATCCCAGTTTCCAAAGACCTAATGAAGGCGGCAGGCAAGCAGTACGATCCGGTAATCTACGAGGGTGCCGGCCATGGCTTCATGCGGGCGGGCGAGGCACCTGATGCCAACGAGGCGAACAAGAAGGCTAGGGAAGAGGCTTGGAAACGATGGAAAGAACTGCTGGCGAAGCTTTGATTATCAAAAACGAGCAGGTGGACTGGCAGTTCGACCGGCTCATTTCGTTACTTCAGTCCCTGTGAACGGGAGCTTCGTGGCGGCCACGTCGAGCAGCGGGCCGAGTTCATATACGTTGCGGTACCCGTAAGTGGCGAGCGCAACGAAGGTCGAAATATTCAGCGAGGCTGGCGCCGCCTTTGAAGCGAAGGAGGCCTGGGCACCAACGAAGTTATTGTTGCAGTAGATGAGCACTCGGCTGGCCTTCGAGGGGATCACTCGAGCCAACGTCGCTTCCGTGAAGTCGGTAAAGGGAAGGTTGATGGCGCCCTTGATGTGACGGAGGACGAACTTGTCCGCGCTGCGAGCGTCGAGGACAACGGTGTCAGGTCGGCCCGCCATGGCGATAAATTCAGCTTCGGAGACGCGATGCCTCTCTCGAACAGGAGCGACCTCGGCCGCGAGCCGCAGAAACTGAGGGAAGTCGATAGCGGGGTTTTTGATTCCTTCGGCGGCGGGAAGGGCAGACGTGAGAGTGATTCCCAAGAGCAAACAGCAGACGGTTCTCATGTCGCCAACTTGTCACTGAGAATTGGCGGAGTTGTCAGAGAGCGGTCAGTCGTTGGTAAAATTCTTGC
>DLVS01000472.1 GCA_003445095.1 Verrucomicrobiales bacterium | reverse complement strand
GGGGTGCCGTCTCGTTGTGTGATCGGCGCGATGTTTCCTCCACGGCTGTAGAACAGGACCGCCTCGCGCAGCGAATGCGTGTCGCCGTTATGAAAATAGGGTGCAGTCAGCGCCACGTTGCGTAGCGAGGGCACCTTGAACGCCCCTTCGAGACCGAATCCTTTCGTCACGGCCGCGCCATCGAAGCCGGCCGGTGGACCATCAGGGAAGAGGCGTTTGCTATGCGACAACGGACCGAAGGCATCGCTCGCACCCACGCCTAAGTCGTCGTCCGTGGGCCGCAGGCCTATATTGTTGAAACCCTTGTCGATGATGTTGCCGTCGCGGTTGCGCACTGGGCCGTTGGCGGCCAAGCCGATGCGCCGAACCGACGCGTCGGTGAGCTCGGCACTTTCGTGGCAGTTACTGCAGCGCAGGTTATTGGGCCCTCGGGTTCTGTCGTTGAATAAGTGGGCCCCGAAGAGTGCAAAGCGGGTGATGTGACTGGGATTAGTATTCGTCCAGGGATTGATCGCCGCATCAGAGGCACTCGGATGCTCTCGGCGGAAGCGGTCCCAGGGGGTATCATCGGAGACGAGTGTGGCTTCATAGAGCTGGACGGATAAACCGAAGAAAAGCGCAAAATTATATTCGAGGAGGGTGAACTCGTCGGTGTTCCGATTCTGATCGCGTTGGTCGACGATCGATACCCTCCCGTCCTCGGCTACCTGGACGAATTTCTCACTCTGCCAGTACTTCTCCTGGAACGCTGTCCGGATCATTTGGTTGTAGGAGTTCATCCGAAGGCCACGTTGCGGATACCGGCTGAGCGGTCCCAAGACGCTGTCCGATGGGTCGACCAGTTGTTGCTGAAGTGGGCGAGAGCCATGGACGCGTCTGCCGAGGTGTCGACTGCGCTTGCCTTTGCGCAGATCACGCGCGATATCCTGCGCGGTCCGCCCAGGCTCAGCCATTTCGATCTCGCTGACGATCGGACCGACCGCTTGCGACGCAAGACTGGAGTTCACCAGGGCCACCGACACCTCGATGAGGTTGCCGCCGACCGATGCCATCACACGGGCCTCCGGGTCCCGAGCGCCCAGTGGATTTACACCATTGAAGAGGTTCTCCGCACGACCATCCCAGAATTGGCGATGATTGAACACAGCATTGATCACCGAAGGCGTGTTTCTCGGTTCGACGCGACGAGTCTTGAGTCGGCCGACTTGGTATCCCAACGGATCCTGGCCTTGATTCAGAAACGGGATGCCTTGGGAACTGACGACGTCATTACTATCGGAGCCTTGATCGAGCGCGCCGCGCTGTCCGGCTATCACAAGGCGGGTGAGCGGAAACTCCGAGCCGGTCAGCTGGTAGTTCGGTCCGCCCGTTTTGAACGTCAGGTCCTGCTGCGGCACATGCTTAAGGCCAGGCGAGAGTTGATTTTTCGATCGCGGGTCCGCGCCGGCGCGAAAGTGGCAGCTGGCACAGGCCTGCACTCCGTCGCTGCCGATCTGCATGTCCCAAAAGAACGCCTTGCCCAAGGCGATCGCCGTCTGCTTATCCTTCACGTACTCCGCCAGGTCCTGGTCGCTGGGACCAGGCACCGGCACGCCTCGTAGGTCACCAGGCAGATTGGTTAAATCACCGGTCGCTGGTGGATTGAGCACACGCGGAATCGTGCCGTCACCGGTCAATGCGTAAAGGGTGGATGAACACAAAATTGACACGATGCCAAGACCGATTGATAGCCGTCTGCTTGTCATAATTCCTCCAGCGTTGCCGGCCTCCTAAAAAACGTACGCAAAGGGGCTTGGTGCCATCGGCTCCAAGCCCCGTCTCGTGAGTGTGTGATGGCGCCTACTGTTTCACCCCGCTTGCGGTGCCCAGTGCGCCGAACGTGTTTTCCCAGCGGCCGACGAAAGACTTTTTGTTCCGGTGCAGTTGGAGCTGAAACGTGGACTTGAACGGAAGCGGCGTGAAGTCCATCGTCAGTTCCGCTGAACAATCCTCCTTCACGGTTGCCTCGCCGGTAAATGTGAGACCGGTCAAGGGATTTCCTTGATCGTTTTTCAAGGAAAAGTCGCAGGTGCCTTCGGTCTTTCCATTCTCGATTGAAAACTTGCACACTCCGGTGTGCGGATTCTTCAAAACTTCGTTTTGATACGAGACCCAGTTTCCTCGGAGGTCCCGTTTCTGGCAACGGCCTTCCTCTTCGAAGAACGCCTGGGCCTGGCTGCAGAGGATGAGCGACACGATGGCGGTAGAGAACAAGAGACGCTTCATACCAACACTCCTTTGACGATGTGCTTCAAGGATGATTCCTGAAGGGCGAGTAAATGGTAGCAGGGGTGAGAAATGGGACACCATACGCGACTGCTACAGATGCAACAGATGTGAGGGAAAATGACGCGCGTTGTTTGGCGTCACCTATTGATAATACGTACAAAACAAGTCGGCAGAGGCTTCAAGGAGTAGAAGTAAAGGTATCCGCATGGATACTGCTCGGACAGGCTGGTGTTGCGGTGGGTTCATGGTCCATGGATGTCGTGAAACGTCGCACGTGAAGGGTGCTGCTGCCAAAGCCTGTGAAGCGTATCCTGTTCCAGACTGCAGACGCTCCGGTTTTCATCAGTTACGCTTCACGATTCACGAACGACGAACGAC
>DLVS01000529.1 GCA_003445095.1 Verrucomicrobiales bacterium | reverse complement strand
CGTAACGTCGGGCTAACTTCGGATCCATTTGTAACGCCGTTTGGGGCTCCGCGGCGGTGGTGGCGGTCTCAGCAGTACGAAGCACCAACCAATCCGGTCGGGTGCCGTCAATGATCTGTCCCCATCCATAGGACTCCTCGGCAGTTTCGTGTCGGATCTCCTGCACCGATCCGTCGCCCAAACAATACACGCGAACGTAGCTCCCGTCTGGATTGGGATACGCCTCCGTGCCCCGGGCCATGATCGCCTGAGGATACTGCTCAACCGCAATCATCCACTCGACGCTTGGGACTAAGATTTCAACATTGGCCAACGCCTCGGCCGGCAAGATTTCGCTGGAGATTAGGTGCTGGGGCAACGTTTCGCTCAGGTTCGTCAGTTTGGCCTTGAGGGCCGGATTTTGAAGCAATTCGGTGTTCAGGACTCGAATACCCAGGCCGACGTGCTTCAGTTCATTGATGCGGGCGGCTTTCCGGACAGCTAATTCGTCTTGCATAGCGGGATCGAGACTTTCACTGGATGCTTGGGGATGAAGACCGCCAGAGTCCTTCGCCTGCGCCAATTCATTTCGCAAGCGCGACACTTCACCGCGCAAACGCAAGAGCTCGGCTCGTTCGTCGCGAGAAAGCTGAGGAACGGCGTTGGCTACTGGGTTGAAGGGCTCGGCCAGTGACGATTCCGACTCGGCGAGACGCGCCTGGAGCGCGACAATTTCGGCTCGGGAGGTTTGAACTTGCTGGCGCTGAACGACCAGTCCAATCGCGGCAGAAACGGTGGCGATTCCAACTACTAGGGGCTTGACGAGTGATGAATTCATAATGAATGCGTTTGCAGTTGTGGTTGATACCGTCAACGCCGTGCTGCTCAGCACGGCGGTGGAAATTGTTTGGGCCAACGCCGCAGGGGCCGGTTCGACCGCGCAGTGGAGAATCGCGGCCGAAAGGCTCGGAGCCCCTACGGGGTGACCCCGATCTCCGAGGATACGACGCAGCTTCTCGAGGGCACGGGCAAGTCGTTTCTGAGCGGCATCGTCGGTCGTGCCCAGGGCACGTCCAACATCCCGCAGGCTTTTGTTCTGAAAGTAGCGAAGAACCAGCGCGTCGCGGTCCAAATCACCGAGAACCTCCATCGCCTGATCGAGCTCGGAAGCGATTTCGCGCCAGGTGTTGTCGATTGAGGGATTGTCGGGATTGTCCATGTGAGTGACCGCCGTTTGCTCGCGCGCCAATCGCCGCTCTTCGCTGCGCTGGGTTCGGGCAGCCAGGTGGGACGTCGTTCGGTACAACCAGCCGGCCAGGATCACGCGACCCGTGAGGGTAGAAGATTTCCTCGCTAGCAGCGTGAACGCCTGTTGGACGACGTCTTCAACACACCCGGTCGCGCCCAAGCGCCGCCGGGCGGTCGAGTACACGAGCGGCAAATGACGTTCGACGAGGCGAGTGAAGGCCGCTTGGTCTCCCCGCAGAGCGTAAGCTTGGACGAGTTCGTGATCCGAGGCTTCGTTCATCACTGGTAACCTTATCATCCCCGCCGAGTGTTGGAATCCGACAGGGAAGTGGTTTGGACCTCACGCCGAGAGGACCTGCCGGAAGTCTGATGCTCCGTCGAACAGGCCAGCAATCGATTCAGCGCTACTTCCGCTGGGCGCGCCGTTTGGCCGCGAGCAAGCGGCTGGTCGCGTGGCGCGGTTCGGGGGTCTCCCTCGGACTCAGTTCGTTGGGCTGATTGGACGTTGGGTCGGACGGCCGAGCCGTTTCCAACGAAATACCCGAAGCCGTGGTCGCTACCGGCCGAAATAGGTCTGGCTCCGGGAGTCGACCCGCCCGCGCGTCCTCACGGCGGGCCAGCAGCGCCGCCAACGATGGCTGGCCTGCGGGTGGTGACCGTTGCGTCCGGCTCAGGAATGGCAGGTACGCGAGTGCGGCTTGCGAAATCCTTTGCCAATCCTCGGCATCGAACTGAACGCGACGGAAGCCTATGTCGAGCACCATCAGCACGATCGCCAATCGCAAGAGGTGTTCCCATAGCTCTTGGGGCTGAAAACTCGGTTGGCGGTCATCGAAGAACGGGTTGGATCCCAAGCGCCCCGGGATCAGTTCCTTGCCGCCGGTGACCTCGGCGATCCGACGCAGCAAATTCAAGTTCGGCTCCCGCGCGGAGAATTCCGGCGAGTAGCTCAAACTCGCTCCAACCACTTGGGAAGCTACGAGCCGACCTTGTTCCAATTCTTGCAAATTGAGGAGATAAGTTCCGGTTTCGCGCGTCGAAAACTTCGCCTGATAACGGCCCGGGCCCGTCTGTTCAAAGCGCGTCATCTGCCGTTCTCCTTTCGGGCTTACGACGGCGGCCTCAAGGTTGAGAAAGTTTCGAAACTCGCCTTGGGCATCCAGCGCTTCGATGGAGACACGGCCTTCGCCGCCTTCAATCGCCACCTGAGTATCGAAGTCGGCACTCTCGACCCGACGCAGGCTCCACTGCACCACTTGCTGCCAGAACTGCTGATAACGGTCCCAGCCAATCCAATTGCGCGCCCATTTGGCACGGGCATCCGAAGTGAACGCCACGGTTCGCCCGAGCCCGTACTGCCAGTGGGCGAGTAGCGGGTCTCCCTGACCGGTCACCAGGGCAAGCTCCGCGCGTGGGCGAGCCATGGTCGCTACGTGCCCCAAGAG
>DLVS01000781.1 GCA_003445095.1 Verrucomicrobiales bacterium | reverse complement strand
ATGAACCTGGTAGGGCTGCCGCGCTGCGGCGGCCCCGCGCCAAAGGCGCGGCCTTTCGCAACGACGCGATGGATGAATTCGACGCATCACTCCGAAAGGCCGGCCCGGAGGTGCCGCCCGGCCGGGGACGGCGCAACGCGCCAACCCTACCATTTGGATGGTTCGTGCGAACGCATTGGCGCGGTACTACGTCTTGAGATGCCTGTGAAGGCCAAGCCTTGAACCGTGGACTGACCGATTACCGACCCGTCGCCCTCCGAATCCGATTTCGCTCCCGACTCATTCTCGTCACCCTCGTCATCGCCAAGGCTGTTGGCTAGATGAGTTCCCGCCTGCGTCATCGCGAACTGTTGGTCTCGCTCAAATACGCGACCATCGAGGGGTGTTTCAGCGTTCCCATGTTGAACCTGACCATGCCCAGTTTCCCGTTCGTGATTGCCTTCGCGGTAACGGCGTTGGGGTGGGGACCCGGCGCGGTGGGACTCATGGCCGCCCTGCCGCACTTCTGCAACTTGGTCCAGCCCCCTTTGGCCACGTGGCTTCGGGGCCGTCTCTCGCTGTTCCAGATCATGTCCCTTTCGTTCCTGCTGAGCTCCGCGCCCTGGGGACTCGCCGCCGGGTTGCCATTTTTATCCGAGTCACGGCGCGACCTGGCTTTTTCGCTGATCCTCGGAATCGCCACGCTCGCGAACAGCTTGGGATCCGTGTCTTGGTCTGCGGCCATTGCCGAACTGGTTCCCCCGCGACTGAGCGGAACCTACTTCGGCCGGCGCAACCTCATCTTCGGTTTCTGGACTCTGCTGGCGGTATTGGTGGCCAGCGCCCTGGCTGAGCGCGGTCACAACACGTTGTTCACGTTCGGGTGGATCTTCGCGACGGCGGGCCTGTTCCGGCTCATCGGTTATCTGTTCCTCACGCGCATGAAGTTTCCCCCGGTGGTCATGGAACGAGAGTCCAGTCCTCCCGATTTGTCCGAAATCAAGGAGCCACTGCGAAGTCCGAATTATCTAAAACTGGTGGCCTTCATTGGCGTGTGGGGGCTCTTGCTCAACCTGGGGCAACCCTTCTATACCGTGTTCCTCCTCGAAGGCTTGCACCGTCCCATGGGCAACGTGGGTTTGCTGACCGCGTTAGCGGGCTTGGGCGGCCTGATGACGCTCAAAGGTTGGGGGTGGTTGTGCGACCGCTTCGGGAGCAAGCCGGTGTTGTACGTGGCATCGCTGGTCTGGGGCCTGGTGAGTTTGGTCGGTTGGTCCCTGGCAGGAGAACGGTTCTTTTGGCACCTCGCAGCGATGTACCTGATCGTGGGAGCGACGACTGCCTGCTTTCAACTCTGCCAGTTCAATCTGATGCTCAAACTCGCCCCGGCGAATAAGGCGCCCTACGTGGCCGTGTTCCTCGCCTTGACGAGCCTACTGACGGCAGTCGGGCCGCTGCTGGGCGGCGCTATTTTACGAGTGCTTCCCGATGCGCTCGGAACCTTCCTCGGCCAAACAATTCGGGACTATCACCTGCTGATCGCGGGATCGATGATTGGCTGCCTGCTCAGTATTCATTTGCTCGAGTTCGTCCGCGAAGAGGCCGCCCACGCTCCGGAAGCGGTCTGGCGGACGATGCGTCGGATGCGGCCCTTCAATCCCATGCTCACCCTGACCAGTGCCGCCCAAATGGTCCTAACCCCCGGTGGGCTTATCGGACTCACCCGCCGCTCACTCTGGCAACTGCGCCGCCAAGCCCGAATTATTAGCGATGTCGGCGGAGATATCGTCGAAGGCGGTCGGGATGTACTGAAGGCGCCGTTCGACCGACGCTGAGAACTTGCCAGGACCGGCCGAACCCAACGGCGACCAAAACGAAAACGGGCTTCCCGAAGGAAGCCCGTGGCGGAGATGAAATCAGAAGTCGCTTACGCTTTGGCGGCTTTGGTCTGCAGACCTCCCTTGGCCAACTCGACGAGCTTGAGGAAGGCCGCGCTGTCCGTGGCGGCCAAGTCCGCGATCACCTTGCGATCCAAGGCGCATTGGGCGGCCTTGAGGCCTTCCATGAACCGGCTGTAGGTAATTCCGGCAGCGCGGGCGGCGGCGTTGATGCGGATTTGCCAGAGGTAGCGGAAGGTTCGCTTCTTAGTCTTGCGATCGCGGTAGGCGTACTGGAGGCCGTGATCAACGGCATCACTCGCGTAGCGGTACAGCTTGCTGCGCTTAAGGCGATAGCCCTTCGCGAGCTGGAGCATCCGTTTACGACGTTTGCGAGAAGCGGGAGCGTTAGTGACGCGCATGGTGTCGAGATCGTATCAGTTAATTTTGAACGCGGGGATCGGCCCTCAATGGGAAAACGGCAGGCAGGCCTTGATCTTGTACACGTCGGAAGGGTGAATCTCCTTGTCTTCGCCCAGACGACGGCGGCGCTTGGAGCTCTTGCTGGACAACAAATGGCGCATGCCCGAATGCCGGGCAAACACCTTGCCGCGCGCGCTAATCTTGAAGCGCTTGGCTACGGATTTCTTGGTCTTAATTCCCTTGGGACGACGCATAAAAAGCCTTGAAAGCTACTCGATAAAGAGCGCGGAGCTTAGGCAAGGCGTTCTTCGGTGCAAGGGGAATCCTCATTTCAAAACGGTCCCCTGGGTCCTTGGGGCTGGCGCAAGGTCGGAAAACCGATCTTGAAAACGGCGCTCGCTCGCTATTCGGGGGGATTGGGGAGCGCCTCGAAGACCTTGAAATACGGCTCGTTCGTCCCGAGCGAACGAATCCATTCGTTGGTGCTCAGGTTTCGTCCGCCATACCGCTGGGCAAGTTTGAGGAGGTCGGGAGTTTTCAATGACCAGAGCGCCACCGGTCCGTTGGAGTTACCGGTAACAGCCCAGCGGCTATCCGGAGTGATTGCCACCGCATGGACCTCGCCAGCGCGCCCGGCTAGGACGAAAGGGCGGTACGCCGGATCCAGCGAGTGCAAGTCCCAGAGGCCCGCGTTGCCGTCGCTGCTGCCCGTCATGAGCCATTGTCCATCCGGACTAAGCGCTAGCGCGACTACCGAGCCGAGGTGTTCCACGAACGCTCGGAACCCCCCTTCTTTGTTGGCGCTGGCGAGGTACCACTGACGCGCCGTGTTGTCATCGCTTCCGGTCACCACCCATTGGCTATCTCTATCGACCGCCAAAGCGTTGATTGGCCCATTGTGTCCTTTGAGGACGATGCGGTTCGTTTCGGGGTGGGCTTTCGACAAATCCCAAAGGGAGACGGAGTTGTCGGCGCCACCGGCGATCGCCCAGCGGTTGTCCGGGCTGATCGCGACGACTCGAACTTCTTTTTCATGGCCGCCTAGCACAACGGCATTTGTGGATGGATTGGGAGTCAGTCGCCAGAGCCGGGCGGTCGTATCGACGCTGCCGGAGAGCAGCCAATGGCCATTCGTGCTGAAGGCGAGCGAGGTGATGCCATTCGTATGCCCAGCCAGCACGATCGGCGCGGCCGACATATTAGCGGACTGCAAGTCCCACAAGCGAACCTTGCCATCGCTGCTCCCGGTGGCGACCCAACGGTTGTTTGGGGAGATCGCCGTCGCCGTCACGGCAGCAGTATGGCCACCCGAACCGCCTAGAATTTGCGCCTGGGGCAGGCGACCTTGCCGAATATTTCTGAGGTCCCAGAGCCGAGCCGTCTTGTCCTCGGTGCCCGTCACCAGCCAGCGGCCGTCGGGGCTTACCGCGAGATGACTTACGTGGTTTGCATGACCCGGCAAGACGACGCTTTGGCCGGTTGGCCCGTTCGTCCCAATTTCCCATAGACGGGCGGTGTTATCCTCGCTCCCGGTGATGATCCACCGACCGTCGGGGCTAATAATGGTGGCGTGGACCGCCAATTCATGCCCCTTGAGCGCCGCCGGCTGGGCTCTCGCGCTCTCTTGGGTTTCGGGGGATAGGGGCCAGAGGATGACCGCCTTGGAGCTCGCCGTGGCGATCCACTCCCCGTCGGGGCTCACCGAGACAGAAACCACTGGACTCTTATGGCCTTCCAAGAGGAGTGGTTTGGCCGAGTTGTCGGGGGACTCAGGGTCTAAGGCCCGCTCGGCCGGAGATTTGGAGCGAATCACGTCCTTAATTGCCCAACGACCTGCGGTTTTGTCGTGGCTGCCGGTGATGATCCACTGACTATCAGGGCTTACGGCGACGGTGGTAATGCGTGACTTATGGCCGGCGAGCACCTTCGGATTTGCGGACGGATTGAGCGCATTGAGGTCCCAAACTCGGGCGGTCTTATCGTCGCTGCCGGTCACGGCCCAGCGCCCGTCAGGACTGAGAGCCACCGAAATAACGGCCATGACGTGTCCATTCTCGCCTCCGAGGACGACCGAGTTGCTCGAGGGATTGGGCGCTCGAAGGTCCCATTGGCGCGCGGTACGATCCCAACTCCCCGTAACCAGCCAGTTGCTATTCGTACTCACCGCCAGGGCATACACAGCGCTGTTGTGGCCGGTCAGAACCTTGGAGTTCTGGGAAGGATCGGAAGTCCTCAAATTCCACAGTCGAGCCGTGCCGTCGTCGCCGCCGGTAATCCCCCACGTACCGTCGGGACTGATCGTCGCGGAATACACGATTCCGGTATGCCCCTTCAGGGGGATTGAGCGCTGAGCGACATTGGTGAGCTGGAGGTCCCAAAGCAGCGCGGCCGTGGCGTTCGTCGCTTGATCGGCGCTCGTCGTGATGAGCCATCGATTGTCGGGGCTGATGGCCAGAGCCGTAATCCAGTTCGAGTGCCCACGCAGGAGTACCGGCGGCTGCAGAAGCCCGTCCGTTCCTCGATGCCACAAGCGAACCACACCATTTTTGCCGCCGGCAACGACATGTCGTCGATCAGGGCTGACTGCCACTGCCGTCACATTATCGTCGGGACTAAGGCGGAAGCCGGACAGCCGTTCCGGATGCAACGTTTCTTCTTTCGCGGGCTGGCTCAGGTCCCAAAGCGTTATCGTCCTGTCAGCGTCCTCGCTGGTAGCCCACCGTTTGTCGGCGCTGGGGGTGATGGCCAAACTGGACAGCACTGGAATACCGCTCACCTCGGCCAAAGATTCGCGGAGTGTCCGCTGAGCGAGCAAGGCGACAGGTTGATTCGAGTCCTGAGGCCTCGTTATTTCAACCGCCGCCGTGGCGAGCAACAGCGACAAGACCGGGTCCCGCTCTCTGAATTGCCACGACTCGGCGGCCAGCGCTTGGGCTCGTCGTTGGATTGCGGCCTCCGCGGCCGCTCGTTTCGCTTTGAGGGCAAACGCCGCGAGACAGATTGCCACCACCGCGATAACGCCCATCGCGGTACTGAATCCCAGGATGAGATTGCGTCGTGTGCGCGCACGTTCGGCTTCCTGTTGTTGCGCGCGTTCCTGTGCTTGGTGGCTCAACAACACGAAGCGCTTCGCCGCGCTCCATTCCGCCGAGGTGACGTACCGATGCGCCCAGTTCGAATTAGGCTCCACTCGTTCATGCCAATCCCGCACCCGATTGAGGTCACGAGCGAACAACAGATCCCCTTTGCCTTGGTTGTAGAGGTTTGCGCTTGCCACCAGCCGCCGCAACTCCACCGCGGCGGCTTGCTCTTGCGCTAGCCAGCCGTCGCCGCCACTGAGTCGGCCCCATTGACGAAGCAGCGCTTCGTGACTGATATCGAGCCGTGTTTCTTCCGTGAATCCTTCAGCCGGTGAGGTAACGATGAAATTCCGTTCGTCGCGCTGAAAAACCCGCACCACAGTTTCGATGTCCGCGATGGAGGCGCCCGAAACGTGCATCACTTCGGAGACGGGAGGGCGCCGCCGGGTGATTTGTCCATCCAAGGAGACTTCGCATAAAAGCAGGAAGAGGTGTCGCGCCAAGCGACGCGTTCGATCATCGTTGCGAAGCTCCCCCCAAGCCTTTTCCGCGTGATCCGACAAGGCCCGGTCGATGCCGCCCGCGGACTCATAGTCGGCAAAGGTGATGCAAAAATTTCCCGTGCCTTCCGCCGCCACGCGATCGCGCGCGAACATCCAGGTCCGCATGAGCGCATGTTGCATGAGCGGCAACTGATCCGGTCGATCACCGGCATCATTAATCAAGCGGTTGACTAATCCCGGTTCAAAGGTAAACGGCGCGTACGCGACATCACTCAGCCGACCCGGCCCGGTGATGACTTCCTCCATTTGGCCGCGATCCAAACGCGGAACCAGAAACTGACTGTTGCTGACTAACTCGGGGAGGCCGAGAAACGCTTCGCAATCGCCAATGAAGTCCGACCGCATCGTCAGCAACACCCAGATTGGGCGATTTGCCACCGCGACGGCGCCGAGCAGTAAGTTAACGAACGCGGCGGCTTCATCTCGGCCACCAGTTTGATCGGGCGTCGGACCCCGGCGCCGGAACGCGAAGATCTCTTCGAATTGGTCCACGACGAGCAGCACATGGGTGGATTCGGGAAATCCTAGCTCGTGGATCGCCTCAGCTAAACCTTGGGACCCTCGGCGCAAGGCGGCAACCGTGAGGCCTCGTTCGATCTTGGCGTCGGTGACGAGTTCGGATTTCCCGATCTGTTCGCCTTCTGCGCGATTCCGCTCGACGAGCAATGCTTCCGCTAGCCGGTCGAACGGCCGGAAGCCGGGGCGAATAACCGGAGCGACCCAATCGGTAACGCCACACAAAAAGCCCTCGCGGATGGCCGGAATCAAACCTGCTCGGACGAGCGACGATTTTCCGGAGCCACTAGTGCCCACCACGGCGAGAAATCGATGGTCCTCCAGCTTGCGCAGCATAGCGTCCACTTGGATTTCGCGACCGAAGAAGATCGCGGCATCCGCAGCATCGAAGGGCCGCAGACCTGGATAAGGCGCTGGAATCTTGACCGTTGATTCAGTCACACGACTACCCCCCGGATGTCGGCGAGGAAAGCCTCAAACTGGTCGCCGCGATCCGCCCGAATGCGGTGCATCTTGAGCGCCGACGAACGCAACATGATAGTCCAATTCGGATCGGGCGGCGGCCAGTACATCACCCCAAGCGCGGGACGTTTGGCGGCTTCCTTCAGCCCCATCTGAATCTGGCGGCATTCGCTGATTCGTTGCCGCAAGGGATCGTCTTGACCCGATGAGGGCGGCTGCATCGCCGGATTACACAAGATCATGAAACCATGGCACGGCTCTGACTTGTAGCGCTCGGCGAATGACTCGGTGACCGCCAGCTCCTCGTACAGGATTTGCTTTTCTTCGAGGCGTGAGATCACGTCGCCCGCCAATGTGTCGCGATCCTCGGGCCGCACCGCGAACCGAATGAGCGGAATGTCTTTCGTAGCCGCATCGGTTGAACCATGAGGGCGCAACAGGTCGTTCAACGCCTTATCGAGGTGTTTTTTGAAATCTTCGAAGCCGGCGCAAATGACATCGGCGCCGGCAAGAAACTCTCCCTGGGCGGTGCCGGCCAATGTCTTCAAATCGACTTCGGGTGCCCGCCGGCGGAAGAGCGGTTTCCCCGCGGCCACCGCCATTTGATGCTGTTTGATATCGTAGCCACCAGGCTTCCAGGCGACCGGACTCAACAATTGTACGAATGCGACTGAAGCTTCGATGTCGCGACGGGCGAGTTCTTCGTACTTGGCGTCCTCGTACTCGCGATTCGGTAGCACTAAACAACCGCGTTCTTCCAAAAAATTGCGGAGCCGCATCCGCTCGCCCTCCGGATCGCCGAAAGTCTCCGCCAGAAATACTTTCGGACGCTCCTTTTCTTGCGCCGACGTTAGTTCAATAGGCGCAGCCGTGGTTTCCTGGCTCGCCGCTTGGTGGAGTTCCTGCAGCCGGCCCGCAATCTCTCGGGCCATGTCATCAACGCGATCCAAGAACGGCTGGTAGTTTTCGCCCCGAGGCAACGTGCGGACGGCTCCGGTGTCGGGCTCTTTGAGGAAGAATTCGACGCCGCGGATGTCGGGAAAAAAGGCGGACTGCCAGGTGGCGCGCGGCACTTCGTCGAGATGAACGATCCACACGCGGCGTTGCGCGGCGCGCTCGGCGTCAGTTTGTCCGAGTCGTGATAAGAAGCGTTGCCGCTCCATCCGGCACCAACACTCGGGATGTAAATACGCCGGCGAATTGATCGCTATGAAGAGCGCCGATTGATCGAGGGCTCGTTGGAGTTCGGGCGTCAGCGGAGCGTTGGAGGCGAGATCCTTTCGATCGAAGAACTCCCGGACGAGCTCGCGTCGCCCCAATTTTCGCCCAATCGCTTTGAGCAAACTTTCCCGGAAGAGACTCACCCAGCGAGTTTCCAACCGCCCGGGAATCGCTGGCTCGTCATCCACGGTGGCGTAGCTGAAGAAGATGTCGAACTCACGATTGGGAACGAAGGCCATAGAGTGATCTCTTCTAAACCGATTCGTTGAAAGGATCAGGAAAACTAAGTCATCTCTCCTGAAGCTAACGCCGGATTCTTAACCAACCTTACAAGCTCG
>DLVS01000744.1 GCA_003445095.1 Verrucomicrobiales bacterium | reverse complement strand
GCTCGTGAGTAGAAGTTCTGTCGAAGGTTCACATCAAAAACTCGGAGCGCCTCAGGTCGCGCCGCGGACACGACCGCGTGAATTGCCGCGCGCGACACTTCATGGCGTTGCGCCAGACTGCCGAAACAAATGGCGTCGGCGGCCGCGGCGACCTGAATCGACGCCGAATTGGCCTCCAAGTAATCCCACGCGACATCCTCGCGAATGAGGAATGTCGGTTGGCCGCCGGGCGCTAATTCGACCGGGACCGTGCCGGTCGGTTTCACCGGATCGACCGAGACGCCTTCGGTCGCAAGTTGCATTTCGCTCAACCGAGCCAGAAGTTCCCGTCCGAGCGGATCGTTGCCGACTCGACTGATGAGGTAGGAACTCGCGCCGAGGGCGTGGGCGTGGCAGGCGAAATTCGTCGGGGCACCGCCCATTTGGCGGCCATCCGGCAGTAGGTCCCAGAGGATTTCCCCCACCGCTACGATCTTCGGGCCAGTCGCACTCATTGGAGACCGAGCTTCTTTTGGATTTGTTCCAAGGGCACGCCTTTCGTTTCGGGAACCATCGTCTTCACCCAAAGGAGCTGCAGAACCATCATGAACGCGAAGAACGCAAAGACGTACCCGGGCGGAAACGCGGAAACCATTTTCGGAAAAAAGGTGGTCAGGAGCGCCGCAAAAATCCAGTGCGTGAAGCTGCCGAGGGCCTGTCCCTCGGCGCGATGTCGGTTGGGAAATATCTCCGAGATGAACACCCAAATGACGGCCCCCTGCCCGATCGCATGAGCGGCGATAAAAGCGAAGATGCATGCTGGCACAATCGCAAAATGCTCCGTGAAGAATGCCCAGGCCGTGAGTCCAAGTGAGAGGATATAACCGAACGACCCGATATAGAGCAGCGTGCGTCGGCCCAGCCGGTCAATGAGCCACAGCCCGACAAAAGTGAAAATGAGGTTCGTCACGCCAATGCCGACGGATTGAAGCAGCGCGGCTTTCGCTCCTAATCCCGTCAGTTCAAAAATGCGCGGGGCGAAGTAGAGGATCGCGTTAATTCCGGAGAGCTGATTGAAGAACGCGATGAGGAACGCGAGCAGGATCGGCACCTGTAACTGGCGTGTCCAAAAGTGAGCGGAAGACGTGCCCACGGAAGACGCGGCGGCGATTTCATCCGCCTTAGCCGCCAGTTCAGATGACGACGACTCAGGGCGAATGACCTGAAGAATCTTGATCCCCGCGTCTCGATCTCCTCGGCGTCCGATCAGCCAGCGCGGACTTTCGGGTATTCCAAAACACAGAACCGTGTAGAGCAAAGCGGGGAAGGCTTCGACCCCCAACATCCAGCGCCAGTCGTTAGGGCCTACTCCGGCCAACAAAGCGTTGGAGAGAAACGCCACGAGGATCCCGAAAACGATGTTGAATTGGAACATGCCCGCCAGGCGTCCGCGGTATTCGGCCGGGGCAATTTCCGCGATATAGAGCGGCGCAGCTACGGTGGAGATACCGACACCTAACCCGCCAATCGCACGGGCGATGATGAAGGAGTAAACGTCGGTCGCGAGGCCTGACCACACGGCGGAAACGAAATAAAGCACCCCAATCCAGAGGAGCGTTGCCCGCCGTCCATACCGATCAGTAGGCCAGCCGCCGAGCAATGAACCCAGCACCGTGCCGTACAGGGCGGAGGCCATCGCGATGCCATGCATGCCCGGGCTCAGCCCCCAAATCGATTGAATCTTTTGTTCCGCGCCCGAGATGACGACCGTATCGAAGCCGAACAAAAATCCCGCCAACGCGGACGTGAGCGACCAAAAGAAGATGCGGATTCTCATCTTGAAGGAATCAGTGGAATCGTGGGTGTCGGGTGGTGAAGTAGCGCCGGGGGCACGAGAGAAGGAAACCACAGAACCCGATCAGGTGATAAGGCTAGATTTTGAGCGACGAGCAAAGAAGGAGCGAGGGCGTTTCTGCTATGCCGCTGAAACGGACCCAAGCCAATTTCGAACAGCCGCGGGTTGATTTGGCCGGAAGGGGAGGGCCAAGCCCGCCCATCCGTATGAACCGCGGCCTCGAAAACTCCGGCCTCGCTACAGCGCCCTTATTCAACTCAACCGCTGATTGATCATCCTCGCGGCCGACGCGCAGAGTCTCGAATCGATTAACCAATTTTGCCGAGGTTATTGGTTCCCAGTTGTCACTCCTCGGCATGGTCCATTGGGTCCGTTGGACAGAGACATAGCTCCCACGTCGTTTTCGAGGTTTTCAAGGTCAGTTCCGAACGGTGATCGGGGTCAGTTGTCCTCAGAGAGCCCAAGAGATTCATCTCGCCCGCCATTGACTCGGCCGCGGCTCGATCGAGTAAACTTCGTCAGGTCTCAGATATGACTCCGGCTGACGGCAATTCGGACGCACCAGGCGGTGATGCCCGGTTCCCACCAACGCGTTGGACCCGGGTCCTAAACGCCCAAAATCAAGACCCCGAAGCGCTCAACGCGTTTTGCCAAGGTTATTGGTATCCCGTTTATGCTCATTTTCGTCGCCGTGGACTGACGCCTGAAGATGCCCAGGACCGTACTCAGGATGTCTTTGTCCGACTCTCAAAACCGGATGCACTGAACGGCGTGAGCGCTGATCGCGGCCGTTTTCGCACGCTTGTGCTCGCGTGTGCTGACCACGAACTCAGCCGATGGCGTGCAGGAATGTCGGCCCTGAAACGGGGTGGTGGCGAACCGACCATTTCCTATGACCAGCCGGAAGCGACGTTCCTGCTCGATCTTGAAGTGACCTCCGGTGTCGATTCGACGCTCGACTACGACCGGGACTTTGCCACCAACCTCGTCCGACAGGTGCTGAAATTGTTGCAGCGCGAATATCAACGGATCGGGCAAGGTGAAATCTTCGAAACTCTTGGGCCATTACTCACGGAGTTACCGGAGCATGGCGGGTTGGTTACCCTGGCTGAGCGCCTCAAGAGCAGCGAAGGACATCTGCGGGTCCGTTTACACCGACTCCGTCATCGCTTTGCCGAACTGCTGCTCGAAGAAGTCGCCCAAACCGTCGCCAACCCGGCCGAAGCCCGCGCTGAGCTGAGTCATCTCCTCGCTGCGTTCGCAACCACCTAACATGATGCAACTCGAAATCCGAAACGGAATTGGGGAGCGCACGCCTCCGGCGTGTTGGTCTGGGCGTCCCGCCCTGACCTTCATCACACTATCCTCAAGGCATCCCAGGTGGGAAAGTTTGTTGGACGAGGTTTTCGGCGCGACGCCGAAAACTACACGCCAGAGGCGCGTGCTCCCCGCCGATCGTCACTGTCACTGGCGTAACCAACGTTGGGTTCGGAGAATCCCAGCAATTCCGAGTAACAAATGATCCGAGTTCGGTTTAACCATGATTGAAATGCCCGGTGCCGCTTCCCAAATCTGTGCCCGGTGCGATTCGATCGTTCCGCCAGGCGCGCCCAGCGGACAGTGCGTGCATTGTCTGCTGGAATTGGTGGAGCTGGAGCTGCCTTTGGATCCAGACCGAGCGCGGCCCGAGCCCACCATTGCTCGGCGCCTCCTGGGTGACTACGAGCTTCACGAAGAACTTGGTCGGGGCGGCATGGGTGTCGTTTTCAAGGCTCGCCGACGGAGCCTGAACCAATGGGTGGCGCTTAAGCTCCTCACCGGCGGCCAGCTCGCCTCCGAGGCGGACATCTTTCGGTTTCATCACGAGGCCGAGGCCGCCGCACAACTGGATCATCCCAACATAGTCCACATCTACGACGTGGATGTGGCGGAGGGGCAACACTTCTATGCGATGGCCCTGGTTGAAGGCCGAAGCCTCGACCGCGATCTCTCCCTGTTTCGGTCCGATCCCAAGGCCGCGGTCGCCTTGCTGGTCAAAGTCGCCCGCGCCTTGCAGCACGCCCACGAACGCGGCGTCCTCCATCGGGACCTCAAACCCGGCAATATCCTCATCGATTCCGCGGGAGAACCGTATCTCACCGATTTCGGATTAGCGCGGCGACTGAATGTCGAACGCTCCCTAACTCTGACCGGGCGTATTCTGGGGACTCCTGCTTATCTCTCGCCGGAGCAAATCAGCGGATCCCAGGCGAAAATCACCGTGGCATCGGACCTGTTCAGTCTGGGCGTCGTCTTCTACGGACTCCTGACCGGCCAGCATCCGTTTACCGCGTCGGACGACCTAAAGATCCTGGAGCGGATTCGGCACGACGAACCCACGTCGCCGCGACGCCTGAATCCCGCCATCGACCGAGACCTCGAAACGATTTGTCTGAAGTGTTTGGAGAAAGATCCGGCCAAGCGTTACGCCACGGTTGGCGCGTTTGTTGATGATTTGGAGCGCTGGCAACGACACGAACCGGTGGCAGCCCGGCCGGCGCGTTGGACGGAACGCACAGCGAAATGGGTGAGACGACATCCCGTTCGGACGATTACCGCCGCCGCGATCGTCCTGACACTGCTTTCGCCCACGGTGGTCGCTACTTGGTTTATCCTGAGGCTGAATCATTCCCGGGGACACCATCCAGAGCGACGGATCAACGGGCATGAACTTGTCTTGCCCTTGTTCAATTGGCATCGAGGTCGCTGCACCGACAATTTTCCGGGCATCCATTTTAACGAAATTCTCCAGCAGCGAGTCCGGCTGGAATTCATCGGTGTACCGGCCGACGTTCGCGACACACTTAAGGTCCAGATTCATGCCGACTGGGCCGTATTTCCCGACCCCATCCGCTCGAGAATCGTTGGCCACGGAGCTGAGTTTGTGCTCGCAGTGAAAATGGAGCGTAAATGGCTTCAGGACAATTTGCTCTACTTCATGCGAGTAGGCTGGGACGCAGGGGAGATCACCGCTAAATATACCAACGCTGCTATCCGCCTGACTTTGTTAGATCCACCGCCCTACAACCCTCGGGTACCCCAATAGTATCGCCCCGTCGTTCCATGCCTAAGATTCTCCTGGCCTTCGCGCTTCTGACCCTAGTGCCCTCCCTGGGAGGAGCGTCCGCAGACTTGGCAATGGTATCGCGGCCACAGGAGCCCGTGATGTTGGTTCCCGCGGGGTCGAAGGGATCATGGGATCCCGACGCACAACGCCTTGCCTATCGAAGCGGCTCCGGAGATGGGATCGAGGTGCTCGATCTGGTCCGATTGACGCGAAGTACCCTCGCTGAACACGGCAAAGATCCCTCTTGGTCACCGGACGGAAAGTTCATCGCCTTTGTCCTTCGAACCAACTTGCCAAAGCCTGGGTGGGAGGAGCTCTGGTTGATTCAACCCGACGGGACCGGGCTCCGACGTCTCGGAGATGGCGGGTACCCTTCGTGGTCGAAGGACAGCCGCCGCGTCTATGCCATTTCTCGCGGCGACCAAAAGCTCGTGTCGATCGAGGTAGAAAGCGGTTCCGTGCAGATCCTCGGCGATTGCACAGAATCGTACTATCCGGCGGTTTCTCCCGATGGCCGACTCGTCGCCTACGGATCCCGCGGGTCCTTCTTGGTTCGGGACCTCGCATCGAACGAAGTGATTAGGACGGCCCCGACCGGGCGCTTCGATGGAATGCTTCCTGCCTGGTCACCGGATAGCAACTGGGTCGGCTATGGCGGATACGACAACCAAAACGTAGGTGGCTTGCGCGTTTTGGAAGTCTCGACCGGACGCCACGCCGCGATCTGGGATGGACTCGCGACACTGCCGGCCTGGACCAAGGACGGATCGCGCATGGCCTTCGATCAGCGAACCGGCAGCGGTGTTTCAATCTGGATGGTAGGCCGCGCTTGGATCGAAGCCCGCCTGTCGGGCGAACTCGAACTTCCCACCAAGAAGCCCCAGCGTCCGGCTGCAACGTCGGCAATGTACACTCGTCTGACAAACTCGACCGGTGATGTGGTCAAGATGCCGGCCTCGGGCAGAACAAACACCACTTCCCTCCTCTACCAACCGGCACCCGATTTCACCCTTAGGACTTTGGAGGGAGGGGAGGTCTCTCTGTCTTCCCTCAAGGGGAATGTGGTGGTGCTGGACTTCTGGGCTTCTTGGTGCGCCCCGTGTCGCCGCTCTCTTCGTCATCTGCAGGCATTAGCGACCGACGCCAAGTGGCGGGGACGCGGATTGAAGGTCTTGGGACTCAACTACGAAGAACGCGACATTGCCGCCAAATTCATGAAGGACAATGGCTACACCTTCACAGTTCCTATGGATCCCCAGCACGAACTCGGCCCACGATATCTCATCGAGGGAATTCCCACCACCGTGGTCATTAACCGGGAGGGAATCGTCGAATCCGTCTTCATCGGGTACACGGACTCCCTGCCGGCTTCCCTGGACGAAGCCGTCGAAAAGTTATTGAACCGGCGGTAGCGGACGCGGCCGGCGCGTAATTTGAGCCGGGGCATATGCCGTTACCGATCTTCATTTCCAGGCGAGGACCTTCAGCCCTTTGACGCGTTTGAACTTCCCAAGGTTGGCGGTGACAAGGATCGCTCCTAGGCTTCGCGCTTGGGCCGCAGTCAGAAGATCGAGTGGACCGATAGGGGTGCCATTAAGTTCCAGGACTGCGCGGATGTCGGCATAGTGCAACGCGGCGTCGAGGGTAAAGTCCGCCATCAAAAAGAGCCTCAAAAAAGGCTTCGAGACGCTGGGCTTGGTGTGGATGCGTAGGCAGGCTTTTCTTTACCCCGGTCCACAGATCGGCGGCGACGATGACCGGGATGCCCATGAGGGCGGGGTCTGGCAGCTTTTCGAGACCTGCTCGGTTGCGCAGGACCGGAATGCAGGCGCTCGAATCTAGAAGAAATGAGGGCTTCAAGTAAGGCCTAGGTCAGAATTCGACGATGGCGCGCTCGTGAGCCGCTGGCCGATGCGGCGGTTCAGGAAAATCGCCTCCCTCGGGAAACATTTCCGCGAGGTGACGGGCAATTTCCGTGAACGACCGATACTTCCGTGCGGGCACCGGCTTAAGAATGACATCGTCGCCCTGCCGTTCGATCAGAACGTCTGTGCCTTCGAAGCGGAATGCTTTCGGAAGACGGATCGCTTGGCTGCCGCCGTGCCGGAAGATCTTTGCGGTCGTCATGGGTACGTTTTGTAGCTACAGCCGTCGGGCGTCAACGGGTAAGCGCGGCCGGCAACCGAATCATCTGCCCACCGAATTTCCTGTCACCCAATCCACGGATCGCTCAAAGAGTCATTGCCACGACGCGGCGCGGCGATCCGCTGTTAACTTCTCCAATGAGACTTTCCAAATTCTTTTCGCCGCGGTGTAACACTTCGCCAAGAATCGGTTTTAGCAGAGTGGCAGTCCCAAAGATCCCTGCGCAGAAACATGATCTGCTACGAATCCGCGTTAGGAGCGCGGATCGCCGAATCCGCACGCATTCCTTTCCCATGAACCGTTGTAGGAGTGGAGGTCACGAGACTCCATCTCATGGGAGCCGCGGGTGGCCACGGAGAAGATGATGGAGTCTCCTCACGTCGTCTCCTACGAGGGTTCATGGTCCCGGTTCACATCCGAATGTTGGGAGCCCAGCTCTCCGTGAACATCCTTCTCTCGATGCGGACGCTGAGAGAAGATGTCGGAGGGCGGATGAGGGCCGTCTCTCCAAGCTCCCCAATTATTTCTCTTCTGCCGTAACGATCGATTTGGAATCCGTTTAAAAGTGGTGAAGACGCTCACCCCGTCGGTTTCCATGAACATCAGCAATTTCCCGATAATCCTGGTCGCGCTCTGGGCTTTGACCCTTCCCTCGACTTGCGCCCAGGAAACCTATGACACCTTCGGCACCGTTGCCAAAGTCGCCTACTATGAGCAAAGGCCGAATGCTGATCCGAACTATCAGCACCACGGTTTCTACGTAACGATCGAGGGATTCGTCGAAGATCCAATCACTTTGCTTTATCTCAAATTGACTTCGGACGAAGGAAAAATTCTCGAGTCCCCGTTCGATTTTTTCCCGCTTCCTTATCTCCAGGAATTCCCCTCCGACTCCTCCTTGGATTCGGAGTTTCCCGACGGTGGTTACACCTTGGACGCTAACTTTCGTGTCGAGTCGAATTCTGAGGAATCCTACGTCTATGAATGGTCCACTGAACTGTTCTTTCCACCAGGCGCTTATCCTCCAACGCCCCAAATCAGCGATCTTGCCGCTCTGCAATCGTTGCCAACGAACCGAGTAGTCAGCCTCCAATGGAGCGAAACTCCAGGTTACGATCCCGCTCGCCATTCGTTTCAGGTCAGTCTCGTGGATGAACAATCGGGTGAAGAGGTTGAGGGGGACGCTTTGGCTTGGTCGCGCCAGGATCCGTCAGCGCTCTTGATTCCGTGGGCGTTGACACTCGAATCGCTTCGCGGGCGAAGCTTCCGCTGCACCGTGATGCTTGAAGAGCCCGTCTATCAGGATGAAGTGAAGGACGGCAACCTGTTCTTCTACTCCGCCGCTATGCGCGTGGCGGCGACGACGTTCTCCATTCGATTTGCTTCCGCGACACCAGAAATTCGGCTGCCCACTCCCGTGATCGTCCTGCCGGAGCCGGGGCAATCCGGCCCCGGAGAGGTCCGCTTTCAGTTGACCCTCCCTCCAGGCACCCTGGCCGAGCTGCAGCAAAGTTCGAGCTTGAGCGGTTGGACCACGGTCACTTCGGCCACGACGCCGGCTTCCGGACAGCTTACGCTCTCAGCGCCCTTATTGCGAGAGGCCGATGTCCAATTCTATCGGATCAAAACTCCGTAATTCTTTACCGATGAAACCTCCTTTGATCCAACCCAATTCATGTCAATTGTGGGCTCTGCTCACGCTGCTTGGTGCCGCTTCAGCCTCCGCCGCCACAGTCAACTGGGTGGGCGGTAGCGGCGAGTGGAACGAACCAGCAAACTGGAGCACCGGCAGCCTGCCGAGCCCAAGTGATGATGTGGTGATAGATGTCCCCGGCAACATCTCAGTCACCCACTCCACAGATGATCACACCGTCAGAAGTATCCTTTGCCAGGAAGAATTCGTCCTCTCAGGCGGCACGTTAACTGTCTTAAGAACAGTCCAAGTCAACAATGAATTGGCCCTCTCCGGTGGGACTTTGAGCAAGGCGAGTATTCTCCGGGCCACCACAGCACAAGTCGTGGTGGCCAACGGAGGGGTGCTGGACGGGGTAACGTTGCGGGGTGAAGTAACAGTTCCCAGCGGGCAGAGCCTGATCCTGACTAATGGGCTGACGCTTTTGGACGGCGCCAGGGTGACGCTCAAAAACACAACGGCGCTCTATTTCTCTCCAGGCACCCAGACGCTGGAAGGCCAAGGCGAGATCGTCATGGAAGACACCACTCCGACCAATTTTCTCTCCTCCATCTTGGTCTATTTGGGCTATGGCGGCGAAAGCGCCCTCACCATCGGTCCCCACCTCACCGTGCGCGGCCGTGGCCGGATCGTTCAAAGCAGCCCGTCCACCCTGCTCAACCAGGGCACCATTCAAGCCGAAGTCAGCGGCGGAGAACTCAGCATCGCCTTGAGCAGCGTTACCAATATCGGAACACTGCGAGCGTTGGGGGGTACGTTGAGCGTCAGTCGGCTGGCGGCCGGAGCGATGGGCGGAACCTTTGAACTCATCGGCTCCGGCAGCGACCTAACGCTGGAAGGATACGACTAC
>DLVS01000384.1 GCA_003445095.1 Verrucomicrobiales bacterium | reverse complement strand
AACCCACCAATAGCCTCGCCTTGAAATATCTTCAGTTGGCCCGGGAAAAACTAGGCCAGAACGGAGTCCGCTGATGTGGGAACTTTTTAAGGAATTTGCGCAGTTCCTCCGACAGGAAAAGAAGTGGTGGCTAGTTCCGCTCGTGCTGGTGTTGCTGCTGCTCGGAGCCCTCGTCGTCTTTTCAACGAGCTCGGCCGTGGCGCCGTTTCTTTACCCGTTCCTCTGAGGCGCCCGACGTCATGCGCTACGTACTGGGCATCTCCGCGTTCTATCACGATTCGGCCGCCGCGCTCCTGGGAGACGGACGGATCATCGCCGCCGCGCAAGAAGAACGATTCTCCCGCCGGAAAAATGATGCGCGCTTCCCGACGCGAGCGTTGGCGTATTGCTTGCGACAAGCAGGAATCACCGGCGCGCAACTCGACGCGGTCGCCTTTTACGAGAAACCCATCCTCAAGTTCAGCCGTACGCTCGAAACGTTCCTGAGCCTGGCACCCGAAGGTTTGATGGCCTTCACGCGGACGTTGCCCGCTTGGTTGAGCGAAAGGCTCAATACGCGCCAAACCCTGAGAAAGTCGCTTCCCGGCCTACGGAAGGAATGCCCGATCTTATTCTCCGCCCACCACGAGGCGCATGCCGCCAGCGCGTTCCTCGCGTCGCCATTTGCCGAGTCTGCCATCATCACGGTCGATGGCGTGGGCGAATGGGCCACAACCACCATCGGTCGCGGCGTTGGAAGCGACGTAACGCTGCTAGCCGAACTCCATTTTCCGCATTCCCTGGGCTTGTTATATTCAGCTTTCACCGCGTACTGCGGTTTCCGGGTCAATTCGGGAGAATATAAATTAATGGGCCTGGCGCCCTACGGCGAACCGGCGTTTGCCGACGTGATCCGCCGCGAGTTGATCGAGCTGCGCCCTGACGGCTCATTCCAATTGAACCTCGCGTACTTCAACCTGCTCGCCGACGACTATCTTACCAACGACCGATTCCATGACCTCTTTCAGGGCCCGCCGCGCCATCCCGAAGCTCCGTTGGAGCAACGGCACCTCGACCTGGCGCGATCGATCCAAGTGGTCACCGAAGAGGCGATGTTGAACCTGGGGCGTCGGGCGCACGAATTGACGGGCTCCCCTCACTTGTGCCTGGCAGGAGGCGTCGCGCTCAATTGCGTCGCCAATGGGCGGTTGCTGCGCGAAGGACCATTTGAACGCCTTTGGATTCAACCGGCCGCCGGGGACGCCGGCGGCGCGCTCGGCGCCGCTCTTGCGGTGTGGCATGGCGAGAACGAACGCGGCGGGTTCGGCATCTCGCGCACGGTCACGGAGCCGGACGCCATGCAAGGTGGGTTCTTGGGACCCGAGTTTACCGATACCGAGGTTGAAGCAGTCCTCCGGCAGCACGGGGCCATCTACGAACGGCTCGACTCCCCTGCCCTGCTGGACCGAACAGTCCGCGCGCTCGCGACCGAACAGGTGGTCGGATGGGTACAAGGCCGAATGGAATTCGGGCCACGCGCGTTGGGACACCGCTCTATCCTAGGAGACCCGCGGTCGCCCAAAATGCAATCCGTGATGAACCTCAAAGTGAAGTTCCGCGAATCATTCCGGCCGTTTGCGCCGGCCGTCCTCGCCGAACGGGCCGCCAGCTTCTTCGACCTGACCGTGCCGTCTCCGTACATGTTACTGGTTGCCCCATTGCAGACTTCGCAGCAACTCCCAGTTGACCCTGCGGTTACTGGTTTAGATCGACTAAAGCAGCTCCGCTCGAAGCTGCCGGCTGTGACGCATGTGGATGGTTCAGCTCGTGTTCAGACCGTCACCGCTGCTGAAAATCCGCAGTTCCACGCCCTGCTCCATCACTTCGAGGCGGCCACGGGTTGTCCCGTATTGATCAACACTTCGTTCAACGTCCGCGGAGAACCAGTGGTCTGCTCGCCCGACGACGCCTACCGGTGCTTCCTCAACTCGCAGATGGATGCGCTCGTGATCGGGAGTTTCTTTTTGGAGCGATCGCGCCAGCCTCACCGTTCGCTGCCCCGGACATTCGAAGCCCTGCCCGACTGATGGACAAAGTCACTCAATGCTTTCCCTTGAGCGAACGACTCAGGATCGCTGGGTCGCTCGTCGCGCCCGCGGCCCTGCTTTGGTTGGCATGTCGACGGGGTTGGTTACCCTGGCCCGCCTGGTGGTTCTCCGTGGCGATACCTCTGTCGATGTTCTTAGGCATCCTGGTGCCGCAGGCCTTCACGGTTTGGTATCGCCTCTTTTCGGCAATTCAATCCTGGATCGGACAGTGGCTGGTCACTCTCTTGCTCGCACTGGTCTTCGTCCTAGTTCTGGTACCGGTCGGGCTGATCTTGCGACTGTGCGGCAAATCCTTTCTGGAACGTTCGCCCGCCGCCACCTATTGGAAGCCGGCGCGCCCCCCCGGATCGTTGAAGCAACAATTTTAGCAGCGTGGCGGCGCTGGTTCGTGCCTCGACAAGTATCGACCCGAAGCGTACAGACTGGGGCACGTCCATGAATTCCAAGACCTCGTTGTCGCGTCGCCGTTTTCTTCACACCACCACCGCGGCAACCGTCGCGAGTTGGGCTGTTCCCAACGTGCGAGCACAGAACAAGTCTGGGACCAAGGTCTCCCTCGTGGGAACCGGCCCGTTCACGTATGAGTGCGACCACGGATTTGGCCAGCTTCCGAGTAACCTCAAGTGGGGTGAGACTCATGGAGTGACGGTTGATGGCGAAGGTTTCGTCTACGTGAAACACAATACCGCGACGTCGGGATTGAAGCACCAGGACGCCATCGTCGTGTTCGATCCCACCGGAAAATTTGTCCGCAGCTTTGGCGACGAATATAGCGGGTCTGGCCACGGCATCGACTTGCGGAAGGAAGGGACTGAGGAATTTCTCTACCTGAGTTCCTTCTGGGGCCGAAACTGTGTCACCAAAACGACGCTGAATGGCGAAATCGTGTGGACCACCAGCCTGCCTTGGGAATCGGGCGTGTATGACGAGAAAAAGAATTTTGTTCCGACCAACGTCGCCTTCGCACCGGACGGCGGCTTCTTCATCGCGGACGGCTATGGCTCCAACTATATCCACAAATATAACAAGGACGGCAAATGGCTGAAATGCTGGGGCGGCACCGGAACCGAACCGGGCAAATTCAAAACGCCGCACGGCCTTGCGTGGGATAACCGCAAGAACCAACTATGCGTCTGCGATCGGGCCAATGCGCGGCTCCAATATTTCGACGCCGACGGACGCTATCTCTCGGAAGTGACCAACCTGCTGTTCCCGGCCCACCTCGACACGCGTGGTGACGTAATGCTTTGCCCCGACCTGCACGCACGCGTCACGCTTTTCGATAAAGACAATCAGGTCATCGTGCATCTGGGCGACGACGCCGAGTGGCGCAAGTTGGTGCTCGACGGCTTCAAAATCCGGAGCCAGCCCGACAAGTGGGTGGCCGGTAAGTTCGTTCATCCCCACGACGCGTGCTTCGACCAGGACGGCAATATCTACATCGTGGAATGGGTGACCGTTGGCCGCGTGACCAAGCTGAAGAAGGTTGGATGAGATTCGGACGACGGGCGGCTCTGCGAAGCTTCCGCTTTGGCAGTGCGGGGATGGATCCGGCAGCACGTAAACCTAGCCGCTGGTGTAATGTAAAAGCGGCAGCTTCGATGACTCCGCCGCATTTCAGCGGGTGCGACTGCTTACACCTTCGGCTCGTAGTTGAGCCAATGACCCAGCCAGCGTTCCATTTCCCCGGTGGGTTTTCCTTTGCGCCGGGCCAAATCCGCGACCTGATCCTGGCCCAGCTTTCCCACGGCGAAGTACTTCGCCTTTGGATGGGCAAAGTAGAGCCCGCTAACACTGCTTCCGGGCCACATGGCGAAGTTTTCAGTCAGCCGAATGCCGGTGTTGGCTTCGACATTGAGCAAGGACCACAAGGTAGCTTTCTCCGTGTGATCGGGGCAGGCGGGATACCCTGCGGCGGGCCGAATGCCGCGATACTTCTCTTCGATCAAGTCTTCCGCGCTCAGCCCTTCGTTTCGCCCAAAGCCCCACTCGTCACGAACGCGTTTATGGAGAAATTCCGCGAACGCCTCCGCCAATCGGTCGGCCAACGCTTCGGCCATAATCGCGTTGTAGTCGTCATGCCGAGCCTTGAAGCCCTTCACAAGCTCGTCCAGTCCGTGACCGCTCGTCACCGCGAAGGCCCCGATAAAGTCGGGTAAAGTCGGACCCGAATCGAGCGCGGCCTTGGGAGCAACATAATCGGCGAGGCAAAAGTTCGGAGACCCATCGCCTTTCACCGACTGTTGCCGTAGGAAATGAAACTTAGTCAGAACTTCAGACCGTGACTCGTCGCGGTAGAGTTCGACGTCATCGCCAACGCGGTTCGCGGGAAAGAGCCCATACACTCCACAAGGGCGAAGCAGGCGTTCGCGAACGATCCGGTCCAGTAGCTCGTGAGCTTCCGCGTAGAGCTTTCGGGCCTCTTTGCCGTGTCGCTCGTGATTCAAAATGGCCGGATAGCGGCCGCGCAATTCCCACGTATGGAAGAACGGAGACCAGTCGATGAACGGGACTAGCTCTTCGAGGGATACGGTGGCTATTCTCAAGCCGATGGGGGCTGAGGGCTCTTGGAAACCCGGCGAATGTACGACGCAAATCCCCGTGAACTCAGGTTTCGGTAGATCAGTAAATTCTAACTTCGCTGCATTCGCTCGCGCGGCCTCGAGACTCAGCAACGTCTGCTTTTGTCCGGAGTGCTGTTCGCGAAGGCGCCCATAGTCGTCGCGCAGTTGTTTCACGAACGCCGGTTTTTGTTCACTGCTCAACAGGCTGCTGACCACGGGAACTGCGCGACTGGCGTCGAGGACATGAACGACTGGTTCAGAATAATTTTGGGCAATCTTAACCGCCGTATGAGCGCGGCTGGTCGTCGCCCCCCCAATCAGCAACGGAACCCGAAACCCGGTGCGTTCCATCTCGCGAGCGACATGCGCCATTTCGTCGAGGGACGGAGTGATCAGTCCGCTCAGGCCGATCAAGTCGGCGTTCTCCTGCTTCGCGCGCTCGAGAATCTTGTCACAGGCGACCATGACCCCGAGATCGATGACCTCGTAATTGTTACACGCGAGCACCACGCCCACGATGTTCTTGCCAATGTCGTGGACGTCGCCTTTCACCGTCGCGAGAACGATTTTACCCTGGGCCTTCACCGCGTGCCCGGCCGAAACGAGCGCGGCCTTCTCCGCCTCCATAAACGGAGTGAGATAAGCGACCGCCTTCTTCATGACGCGCGCTGATTTCACCACCTGCGGCAAAAACATTTTTCCCGCGCCGAACAAGTCACCAACGATCCCCATGCCGGCCATCAGCGGTCCTTCAATGACCAACAGCGGCTTGCCGAGTTTGGCCCGTGCTTCTTCGGTGTCGGTCTCGATAAAAGTATCAATCCCCTTCACCAAGGCATGCGAGAGCCGCTCTTCGACCGAAGCCTTTCGCCATTCGGCTTCTTTTTTCTCCACGGCTTCGTCACCCGGGGTGGTCGCGGCTTTTATTTTCTCGCCGTAAGTCACCAGGCGCTCCGTGGCATCAGGGCGCCGATTCAGCAGAACATCTTCGACTCGTTCGCGCAGCTCTGGCTCGATCTCTTCATACACTTCGAGCATGCCGGCGTTAACGATACCCATGTCGAGCCCCGCGCGGATGGCGTGGTAGAGAAACGTGCTGTGCATGGCTTCGCGGACCGGATTGTTGCCGCGAAAACCGAACGAAACGTTCGAGACGCCTCCGCTGACTTTTGCGTGCGGCAGATTGGCTTTGATCCACCGCGTGGCCTCCAGAAAGTCCACGGCGTAGTTGTTGTGCTCCTCGATCCCCGTTCCGACCGTCAGGATGTTGGGGTCGAAGATGATGTCCTCCGGCGGAAATCCGACCTCATCGACCAAGATGCGATAGGCACGTTCGCAAATGCGGATCTTTTCCGCGTAGCTGGCGGCCTGGCCTTGCTCATCAAACGCCATCACCACGACCGCAGCTCCGTACCGCAAGACTGTGGCCGCCTGCGCGCGGAATTTGTCTTCACCTTCCTTGAGGGAGATGGAATTTACGATGCCTTTACCCTGAAGACACTTCAGCCCCGCCTCGATCACTTCCCACTTCGAGGAGTCCACCATGAAGGGCACTTTGGTGACTTCGGGTTCACTCCCGAGTAGTTGTAGGAACCGCGTCATCGCGGCGACGCCGTCGATCATCCCTTCGTCCATGCAGACATCGATGACATTGGCGCCGTTCTCAACCTGTTGGCGCGAGATGGCCACCGCTTCCTCGTATTTACCTTCCTTAATGAGTTTCGCGAACTTCGGCGAGCCGGCCACGTTGGTCCGCTCGCCAATCATCATGAATTGGCCAATTTGCTGGGTGAACGGCTGGGAACCCGAAAGCTGAAGCGGGAGCGGCTCAACCGCTGGAGACGACTCAGCTACCTCCGGTCGCTGCGGTTCAGTTGCGGTCCTGGCCTTGGCCCACCGCCTGGCCTGGCGAATCTCGCGCGGATGCTTTCCGTCGATGGCCTTGGCAATCGCTGCAATGTGCTCGGGGGTGTTTCCGCAACATCCACCGGCGATGTTGAGCAGCCCACTCTGAGCGAATTCGCCCAGAAATCTCCCCATGTCCTCAGGCAATAGATCGAATCCAGTCGGCGAGAGTGGATTCGGCAGGCCGGCGTTCGGATAACACGAAATGGCAGTGCCCGACTTGGCGGACAGTTCCGCCAAGAACGGCCGCATGAGGTCCGGACCTAAGGAGCAGTTAAGCCCCACCGACAACGGCTGAACGTGCTTCACTGCGGTCCAAAATGCCTCAACCGTCTGGGCCGAAATCATTGTTTCGCCACCGCGCCCGACCGCCGCCGAAATCATTACCGGCAATCGAATCTGATCCTGCGCGAACACCTCTTGGATGGCGACCAGCGCGGCCTTGGCATTCAGCGAATCGAAAATGGTCTCGACCAGCAGTACGTCCGAACCACCCGCAATCAACGCGCGAACTTGGTTCAAATAGGCCGCTTTGACCTGGTCGAATGTCACGACTCGAAAGCCCGCATCATCCGCATCGGGCGAGTTGGAAAGAGAAACCGTCAGCGGCCCAATGGCTCCGGCGACAAA